>NZ_JANSHN010000006.1:0-134460 GCF_047461655.1 Synechococcus sp. W55.1 | reverse complement strand
CTGTCGCGCTTGAGCCAGTCATCGACGATGTCGAACCATCCTCGCTCCTGACGCACGCGCCCTACCGCTATGGTCATAGGACGTCTCTCCAGAACAATGACGACGAATAAAGTGCAATACAGCAGCGCCCACAACAGTTCTGAGCAGCACTGTCCTTCCATCTTACGAAAAATCAATAAGTTGCAACATAACCTCAAGATGAGGCGCTGCCTCAGCTCATCCGGCGCAGGGATCCCTTGTGTTTTAGGATGGGAAGGGTTTTGGCTGAGGGCAACTGAGCCGGGATCCGTTCGCGGCGGTGGAGTAGAGCCCACAACACCAGGGAGGGCAGCGTGGTTCAAGCCAGGATTTTGTTCGCAGCGGCAGAGGCAGCACCTCTGGCCAAGGTGGGGGGCATGGCGGATGTGGTGGGATCCCTGCCTGTCGTTTTGCGCAAGCTGGGTCAGGATGTCCGCATCATCATGCCTCTGTATGGCTTTCTCTGGGACAAGTTCGGCCAGGAACCGGGGCAATACCCCCGCTCGAAAGATCCCATCTGGTCTAAACAGGTCATGGGTCAGGTGGCCGATATTTACGAAAGCGTTTTGCCCGGCACCGATGTGCCCCTCTACTTGGTCAGCCACTACTGCTTTGCTCCCCACCGCATCTACTACGGCGAGGACGAGTTCTGGCGCTTCACCTTTTTTGCCAACGCCGTAGCCGAATTTGCCTGGACTTACTACCCCTGGAAACCCAACATCATCCACTGCCACGACTGGCACACCGGCATGATCCCGGCCTGGATGCACCAAGCTCCCGATATTGGCACGGTGTTCACCATCCACAACCTGGCCTACCAAGGGCCCTGGCGCTGGCAACTGGAGCGCATGACCTGGCTGCCCTGGTATTTTTCTGCCCACAACACCATGGCTGCCGGGATCCTCTACGCCGACCAAGTGAATACCGTCTCGCCCACCTACGCGATGGAGATTCGCACCCCTCTACATGGGGAAGGACTGCAGGACTTGTTGGCCTGGAAAGGGGAACGGTTGCGAGGAATTTTGAATGGGATCGACATCGATAGGTTTGATCCCCGCACCGACCCAGACCTAGAGGCCAATTTCAGCATCGATGATCTCAGCGGGCGGGCGACCAACAAAGCCACGCTACAGGCCAAGTTGGGCTTGACCGTTAACCCAGATACCTTCCTGATGGGCATGGTGGCCCGTTTGGTGGAGCAAAAAGGGATCGACTTGCTCATCCAAGCCCTGGATCGCTTCCTGGACTACAGCGACGCGCAATTCGTTTTGCTGGGAGGCAGCGGCGAAGCCTACTACGAAGGGCGGATCCGAGAGATGGCCGAGCGGCACCCGGGCAAAATGGCCTACCAAAAAGGCTACCAACCCAAGCTGGCCCAGTTGATCTACGGGGGGGCAGATGCGTTTTTGATGCCCAGCCGCTTTGAGCCCTGCGGCATCAGCCAAATGATCGCCATGCGCTATGGGTGTGTGCCCATTGTCCGCCGCACGGGAGGGCTGGTGGATACCGTCAGCCACCACATCCCCAGCAAGGGGATCGGCACCGGCTACTGCTTTGACCGCTACGAAGCCCTGGACTTCTACACCTGTCTGGCGCGGGCTTGGGAAGCCTTCCAGCACAAAGAAACTTGGCAAGCGCTGCAGAAGCGGGGCATGGCCAGCGATTTCAGTTGGCACCGCTCAGCGCTGGAATACCTGCGCATGTATGAGCTGATTCTCAACCTACCGCTGCTGCCGGAAAAGCCTCCAGAGCCACCCAACTCGCCCAGCTCCTCTCCGCCCAAGCTCAAGAAGCCCATCTCCTCCCAGCCTCGCTCCAAAGGGATCCCTGAGCTGCAGCAAAGGCACGAGGAGTAGGGTAGAGTGGAACGGGTCAAAAAAGGTTTTGGGGGTTACCCGCACATGATTGGACGACGTCCTACTGTTGCTTCCCAAGGCTGTCGCCAGGACGCCATCGCACAGGGGCTCAGCCTTCTGCGCCGTTCTTGGGCGCGGTTGGTTTTCGGCGTACTGCTCGGCCTTGTCCTGGGCATGGGCTCCACCTTCTGGGCCACTGCTCAGCAGCTCCCCACCGGGCAACAGCTTATTCCCAATCCGCAGCAGTTTCGCGCCCTAGAGCAGCCCAGCAGCGCCCTCAGCGCATTGCGAGCCGAACAACTGGCCGCCGAAGCCAATGCCGCCATCCAAGCGCAAAACTACGACCAGGCTGTCGAGCTGCTGCAGCAGGTGTTCAACGCCTACAACCAGCGCTCCAACTACCACCAAGATCTCTCCCGCGCCTTCGCCGGGATCCAAAACCGCATCTCCGAAGAACAGCGGGAGCTGGCCCGTGTTGCCGCCCAAGCCCGGGATCAAGCCGCCTACGATTTGGCCGTGGTCTATCGCGCCGCCGGGCGACCGGAAGAGGCTGTGGGCTGGCTGATCCAGGTCATCAACAGCCAGGGCCCAACCCGCGAGCTGGGCACCCAAGCCTATCAGCAGCTCTTGGAAATCGGCTTCGTCAGCACTCCCTTCCCCAGCTAGAGCTGCTCTTCCAGATGGCGATAGAAGGCGAGGGCCGTTTGCCCATAGGTTCGTTGGTCAAAGCACAGCAGGGATCCCACCTGGTCTGGTAGCTTCTGGCCGCTGCGATGCTCGACGATCAAGGTTCCGCCTGGCTTGAGCAAGGGCGGGATCAGGGGCAGGAGCGGGGCGTACAGACCGGCCTTGTAGGGAGGAGCAAAGTACACGTAATCAAATGGCTCCAAGTTCAGGCCGCGGCTGAGCAGCTTGCGGGCATCTCCCTGAATGACCTGGAAAGATTGCCCCAGCTGCGCCACCTTGGCCCAGTTGGCTCGGATGATGCGGCAGGCAGGGGCGGCAATCTCGATCCCGGCCACAAAAGCGGCCCCCTGACACAGAGCTTCTGCTCCCACCGTACCGGCCCCACAGCACAGATCCAGCCAGCGACAGCCTTCCACCTGCCCTTGCAAGATGTTGAACAAGGCCTGCCTCACCCGGCCAGGTGTGGGTCGAGTGCCCAAGCCAGCGGGAGTTTGCAGCGCTCGTTTGCCGCTGATGCGCAGGCTCATGGGATCCCTTCAGGGGTTAGGTGCAGCCGGCAACTGGCCGGTCAACCCACTGCGTTGGGCAGCGCGATCCCGCTCCATCTGGATTTGCTCCACCAAAGGTTGGGGCAGTTGGGCAGAAGCTTGCAGGGCTTGATCGAAAAGGGGGACGGCCTCTCGGTCTTGCCCTTTGGAAACCAAAATTTGCGCCTTGAGGTAATAGAGCTCCGGGTTGTTGCAGGAAGCAGCAATGGCCCGATCCACCGCCTCCAGCGCCTCGTCAAAGCGCTTCATATCCCGGTAGGCCAGAGCTTGGCCGCGGTAGGACAGATAGTCAGGCGCTGCCATCCGAAACTGATTCAGAGCCTTCTCCCGGTAGGTCAGCAGCAAATCCATGTAGCCGTTGAGCAGATTCAGCTCCGGATCGCTGCTGTCCACTGCCTGGGCGGCCCGGATGGAGGCAAACAATTGATTGAGGGTGGGCAGAGCCTTGGGCAAACCGATGACCACCCCATCTCGCACCACAATGTTGGCTGCCTCTAGCCCGTAGCCCACACCCTCGTAAAGGTTGCCACGCAAGGGATCCGTCTTTTTCAGCTCGGCAGCCACCTGTCGGGTTTGGGTAGCCAACCGGGCAAATGCTTCCAGATCTCCTTCCTGATAGGCCAGCGCTGCCAACAGGGCATAGACCATCGGCTCTTCGGGAGAGGCTTTCTTGGCCATTTCCAGCTTTTCCCGGCTCTGGCTGTAGCGGCCTGCACAGAAGAACTCTTCAAAAGCTGCGGCTACCTCTGGGCTGATGGGGCGGGCATTGTCCCCGCTGCGGAAGGGATCCTGCGCCCAAACGGGCAGAGCGGATCCCCACACCCAACAGAGCACCCCCAGCAGTTTGCCCAGCCTGCTCATTTTGCCGATACTCATCCCCACTGCCTCAACCCCCACCCCTGTCTAACTTTCCCTTTAGCGCAGCAGTTGCGCAATCGAAGCAATAGCCGCATCTTGAACCAACTCATTGGGCTCATAGGCCAGAAGATCGTGCAAGGGATCCAAGGCGCGCGGATCCCCGATTTGGCCGAGGGCACGGGCTGCCGCCTCCCGCACCACCGGTTCATCGTCCGCAAGCTTGGTCAGCAAAGCCGGCACCGCCTCCACCACCCGCATTTGCCCCAACCGGTAGATGGTTTGCAGTTGAGCCTCCAGAGGGGTTGCTGCCGCTGGGAAAACAGAGCTGTACATGGAAATGCCCGCAGAACCGTCGGAGGAGTAGCCGCCATAGGCCATCGAGATGGCCGAGAGAGCCTGCAACGCCTCTAGGGCACGAGATCGCTCTACCCCGCTCATCTGGGGCAATTGGGCCACCAGATCATCAAAAGCTTGCTGCACAGGATCGACAGCCGCAACCTGTTGGGCAATGCGAGTTAATTGGCGATCGGCCTGCACCTGCTGCCAAGACTGAAACGCCGTCAGACCTGCCACTATCAGAGCCGCATCGGCCAGAATGGCCAACAGCGCCATTCCTCCCCAAATCTTGCTGCGACGGCTGAGCCTTTGCATTTGCTTGTCCACATAGACAAAGGCTTGGTGCTGCCGTTCCCAAAAGTCGGGGGCCACCTGCAGAGTTTGGGCGCTCAGATCGGGAGACAGAAGGTTTTCCTCGCGGGCTACCTCCAGGCTCTGTAGCCTCTGATTCAAGCGAGAAAATTGTTTCGTCCAGAGCCAAGTAAACATCAGGTCACGTCCTCTCTCCAAGCCTGCCAATGAGAACCAAGTCCTGCTGACACGACATCATGTGGCCTGTGCTGGCATCTAATCTAGCGTCAGGCAAGGTTGGCCCACTTTCCCTCGCGATCCCAGAGGGGGAGCTTATGCGACAGGATAACAAAAGCGTCGGCTCCCCACCACCGGTCTTTACCCCAGAATCGCAGGATACCTCTCATCATGGAGAGGCCGACGAAGGATACAGAGAGGTTGGCTGCACTTGCGACCGAGAGAACCCGAAGGCCACCGCGTCGAGCTTCTCGACACCCGACTGACCGTTTGAGCCATTCTGCCGCTGCCTGAGGAGATGCCATGACCACTGCCCTCGCCCCCCGTAAAACCCACACTTCAGAGGAATACTTTGCCCTGGAAGCTGAATCAGAGGCCACAGGCGGGATCCGCCGTGAATTTCGCAATGGGGAAATTATTGAGATAACTGGCAGCACACCCATTCATAGCCAACTGATTACCAGTGTCAATGCCCTACTTTGGCTTAAGCTAAGAGGCAAGGGTTTTTCCGTTTTTTCTAGTGATCTCAGACTTTACATACCTGCCTTCGAACAATATGTCTATCCCGATGGTATGGTGATCCAAAACCCAGTTCAGCTTAAAGAAGGGCGCAAGGATACTGTCACTAACCCTATCTTAATTGTGGAAGTGCTCTCGCCTGCCACCGAAAGCTACGATAGAGGAGCGAAGTTTGCTGCCTATCGCTCTCTCCCAACTTTACAGGAGTATCTGCTAATTGACCAAGCTCGAATCAGTGTAGAACACTACCGCCGCCAGGGAAATGTCGAGTGGATCTTCAGGGACTACCATGCCCTGGATGATGTTGTTACGCTGCCATCTGTCAACATCACTTTTTCCCTGGCAGACATTTACGGTGATATTGAATTAGAGCAAGATTCAAATGCAACACGCTCCTGACAAGAACCTACTCCCCCACTTGAAACGTAGATGAGGCAAGTTGGGAATGCCTGAAGTGATTCTGCTAGATATCTACATCCGGCTCTGGCTAGGGTTACACGGCTATGCCATAAAAGACTATTAAAGGATGAGATGGGCGACAATGTTTGCAGAAGTATCTAGGGCGTTTTAACTCATTCAAGGGAGGAAAAACTATGACTGCTACCTATGCTGTGTCTTCTAAGCCAATGACTTTTGCTGAGTTTCTGGAGTGGAAACCTAACAGACGATACGAACTACACAACGGAGTTGCGGTTGAGATGCAACCCACAGGGAAACATGATGAAATCAGTGGTTTTCTTGCCATCGAATTGGCATTAGAAATCCGCAGGTGCAACCTCAACTATTTTCTAGGTCGGGACACCTTGATCAAGGCGCCGGAAGGCGATACTGCCTACGCTCCTGATGGGGTGGTGATTGACCGTACCGCCTTGGCCAGAGAACCCCTGTGGCAGAAATCCTCGACGCTCATCCACGGAACCTCTATTCCTCTTGTCATTGAAATTACCAGCAACAACTGGCGAGATGACTACTGGCATAAGCTGAGTGACTACGAGACGTTAGGTATTGCCGAATACTGGATCGTTGACTACCAAGCGTTGGGGGGTCGTCGGTACATTGGCGAGCCGAAGGTTCCCACAATCTCGGTTTTCCAACTGGTCAATGAGGAATATCAGGCGCAATTATTTCGGGGCAATGACCGGATTCGCTCTAAAGTTTTCCCTGAATTAAACCTCACGGCTGAGCAGATTTTTCGGGCTGGAGCCTAGCATGGTCAAGGCACTTCCGCCCGTATTAACTCGTGGTCAGAGGCAACTTTTTCCAGCCCATTGGCAGAAGCATATCGAATTGGCTGATATATGGCTACCACCCTTCTGAAAGACGTTCCACAATATCCCGACGGGACAACACCTTTTCGCAGGTCTCCCATCTTGGGCCTTTGGGTTCAACTGTGCTTGCGTAGCGCAGCTCAAAAGCGTTGGCCTGTTTCTTGCGCTCTGTAAACTCCTGCAATTTGGCCTCCAGAGTTTCGATATTCTCAATCCACTCATCTTCGATAGTATCGGGCAAAGAACCGAACAAGTCGTAGCGATCTTTCATCCGCTGAGAAAGCACCTCGTATACCTTTTCGTCGTGGGTACCGTGGTACACCAGGTTGAGCATGTCCACACGGTCGCGGGTCTGACCAAAGCGCTTGATCCGCCCGATGCGCTGCTCTAGGCGGGAAGGATTCCAAGGGAGATCAATGTTGATCAGCGTGCCCAAAGTTTGGAGATTCAGACCTTCACAAGCAGCATCGGTGGCCACCACCAGCCGAATGGTACGCTCTCGCACGGCTCTCTTGATATCTTCCCGCTCTGCGCTCCGCCATTCTCCGGCAAAAAACAAACCCGACTTGTGGGCGCCTGCATAAAGAGCCACACTTTCTTGAGGCAGACGTTGGCTCAGGTTGTTGGCCACCCAATGGGCGGTATCAAAATACTGGCTGAAAATGATGCATCCCAAGTCCAGCCAGTGTCGTTCCTGTAGGAAATAGAGGACGGCATCGAGTTTGGGATCCGTGCTCTTTTGGCTCAAGACGCTAACAATGCGCTCCAAATGGGCATATTCTGCCTCTAAAATCTCTGGAAGGTTGTCTAACAGCCAATCTTCTTCTCCGTCCTCCTCAAAAAAACGCCGCTTTTCCAGTAGTTTCTGAGCCGTAGATAGGCCGCTGGCAATACTGGAGCAGATCCGGCTTTGCATGATGCTTTTCATAAACCCAGCGGATTGGGTACGCTGTCTCAAAGCCCTAGCAAAATCTTGGGCAGCTTCATAGGCCACATCAAATTCGGGAGAAGTGAGCAAACCCAGCCCACAGAACATGGGCAATTGCTCTCCCTCGCTCGGCCAAATATCGACGGCAATCCGCTCAAGCAAGCCCAATTCTTCCAAGGTAGAGCGTTTTCGCAATACGGTATGGCGCAGAATTGGGTTGTGTCGCTGGAAAAAAGTCAGCCCCTGTTGGCGCTCTTCCAGGGCATCTCGCAGTTCTTGGCGGGTGAAGTCCTCCAATTCCGTCAGGGGCTTATCTGTGAAGTGTTGACCTTTGAAGAGCTTCAGATCGCTGCGGATGTGGTCAAACAAGGGATCCTCAACAGATGGCGGCAGAGGATTGCGGAGCAAATTCCAGGCAAAATGCTCGTCGGTCACTGCTTGTTGTCCTGTCAAGATGGGCAGGATCCTTTGCGTCTGCTGCCACAACTGCTGATGCCGTCGTCCCAACACATGCTCGGCACCGCTGTTGAGCACTCCCAGCAGATCCCACAGTTCCTCAACATGGGTTTGGATGGGGGTGGCTGTGCCCAAAAGGACGTGCTTGGACTGGGTGGCCGCCTTGCCCATAAAGTCCAAGAGATTGTTGGGTTTGGGATCCCTTACCGTGACACCACGGGTACAGCGGGCGCGGTGGGCCTCACCAGGACAATCGTGCCAAAGCGTCGTTCCAAAAGGCATTGGGCTTCGGGGGCATTGTGAAAGATGAGACCCGTAGAAACAATACCAATTTGATAGGGGCAACGGCCAATACCTTCAGCACCCTTGGTTTTGATGATGTGCCCATTGGCATCTTGCCATACCTTGCGGTTGGAGAGCCACACAGCAGAGGGAATGCCCAGTTTATCTTTGAGTTCCACTTGCCACTGCTGGCAGAGGGTAGCCGGACAAAGAATTAAGGCTGGCCCATCTTCCAAAAGGCACGCCACCATCGCCGCAACCGCCAAAGACAAGGTTTTACCCAGCCCCACTTCATCTGCCAGAATGAGTCGCACTGCACCATACAGCTCTCGGTGTTCTAGGAACATTTCCACAAACGACTGCTGCCATGGTTTGAGAACCTCACCCCGGCGATAGAGAGGGGCTTCCACCAATGCGGCTCCAGGAACATCGACAGGTTGCAAGTCTTGAAGAAATACCTCTACCTTGCGAGATAATCGCCCCACCTCTTCCACAATCGCTTCTGGCAGAGGAACACTCCGTTCCCACAGGTACTGAAACTCCGCTTCGACCCAAGCAACCCCTTCTGGCGACTGGTCTTCCCAGACAATTTCGTAATGCTCTTGCCATCCCTGCCGCGTTTCGTTGAGGCTGCCGATAAAAGCAGATTTGGTGCCATCTCTTGCCTCAATAACACCTGCTTTGCCGTGGAGAAAGGGGGCATCTGCGGCTGACACCACTCGCACTTCCACTTTGCCGCTTTTGAGGATTTCGTAAAGTTGACGGTAGCGGGGGCGCTGTAATAGGCTGGTGATCAATTCTCCTTTCTCTTCGTTCCATTTTTCTTTGAGCGCCATTTCTCTGGCCTGGCGGGAAGCTTTGCCGATGGCAATATCCCAGGGATCCAAGTCGCTGTTACAGACGATCTGCACCTGCTCGATGTGTGTAATCTCTTCAGTCACCAATTCAAAAATAGAAGAGCGAAAGTACCCAGCAATGCGCTTGTAGGTGCGTGCCTTTGCCAGGCGATCTTTGAGAAAGACATGGCTGAGCCGCTGCTGGCGGGAACTGAAACGGCGTAGGAAAGAAGTGCTGGACATGGCGGGCTGGGGTAAAATTGTAACAATACTCTAGCCTTAAAATGAGCAGCCGAAGGCGCAAGCAGCGTCTTTGCAGAATAAGCTGATCAGCGCAAGGTAGCCATGTCAACCGTACAAGAGTCTGCAGGCTTTCAGGGCAGAGAGAAGCGCAGCATAGGAATATCCGAAGCACAAGCGCGGCTTATTCAAGAGAAAATTCAATCCGTCTTTGGCTCGGATCTGTGGGCTATTGTTGTCTATGGATCCCGCGCCAATAATTCATGGGTTCACGGCTCTGACCTCGATTTATTAGTAATTGCAGAGAATATACCCGATTGCAGAAGCAGAGATGACTTACTGCTTCCTACCTGCAGGGATCTAGAAAAACTTCTTGGCTTGGAGATAAACTTTATCTTGCTAAAGCCCACAGAGCTATGCAGGCCAGCCAGCTTGACTTATGAAGTGGCTACCAACCACCACATCATCTATGAAAAGCAGAACTGCATCACGCAGATCAGGGATATAGTCAATCAACTCATCTGTGACAGTTTAATTACGTATAAAGTATGCCGGGGGATCCCCTATTGGGTGAATAACGATGAGAAAGAAATTAGCAAGAGACTACTATCAAAGGGCTAATTATCGCATCCAAGCGTTGTCATTCTTCTATGAGGTTGGCGATTACGCTGATGTAGTTCGGATGTGCCAAGAAATCATTGAGTTATTCATCAAAGCTTGCCTAATCATTAAGGGAATAAACTACGGCAAAACCCATGACCCTGGTGGCCAAGTAGCAGAAAATAGAGAACGGTTCCCAGAGCTTTCTGACGAGGAAATAGCCTTGCTGGAAAACATATCATTTGAGATGCGCAAAGATAGGGAGTTGGCTTTTTATGGAGCTGTAGATATTGTCCCCTTGGAATACTACAAACAAAAAAATGCGGACAAGGCTATAGTTTATGTTAACCAAATAAAGTCGATTGTTGAGAAATACTTTAACTCAGATGCTGAGCTTGAAGGAAGCCCTGATAATACAACTTGTGAGTGAGTTAATCCTATAACTTCTTCTTCAACCCAAGCGTTCATTTCTGATAAGGGCGAGCAAGATCCCGGCGGCTGAGGACTCTTCTGGATAGCGGTGTTCTCGCTTGCGGGCAATGTATTGACAAAAAGCCACCAAATCATCCCGGCGCATGTGGTAGTTGGGCACCAAAGACCGCAGGTGTTCCATCACCTCATCGCTATCCGCCTCTTTCTGCAGTTCGTAGAGAGCAAACAAAACGGCTCGCAGTGCTGAGCGGCCAAATTCGCCCTCAAAGCTGCTCTTCTTGAAGTCTAGAGCATTTTTGAGTCGGGCATTGTTGGGCTGCTGAGAGGCCATCAATTCGCCATAGTCGCCAACTCGAAATGCCTTGGCAAAGTTCTGGTAGTTGTCCAGCTTCTTCAGCCCTACCGCTTCCAGTTCCATCATTTTCAGATAAAAGCGCTCTGCACCACAGCACCCCTCCCACACCCCCTGCGCGATGCCTTCAGGTACAAGATGCTCATTGGCAACCTGCACGGCATAATCAATAATTTCCCGAACGATATCTCTTTCGCCTTTGGGTCGGGGGCGCAGGGCTGCTGCCACCATATCCTGTCCATCAATGCGCCGGTAGCCCGTCAATACCCGCAACGCTGCCGCATAACCTGCCATTTGCAAATCGGCATCTTCAAACAGGTTTTCGGTGCGCCCCTTGCCTTGGGTGCTTTGATTTAGCCCCACCATGGTTTCAATCTGATGGGCAACTTCTTGCCGCACTTCTTCTACCAGTTCATCCCGATAGGCAGAAGTATCTTGCAAGCGCTTGCGGGCCACCAGCAACACCGTACCCTGCACATACCCGCCTTTTTTGAGTTCGGAAGTGGTTTCCGTAGCGATGTACCAAGCCGCGGTAACCTGCAGCCCGGATCCCCACATGATGCTGGCCATATCCGACCATACTTCCGCATCCTGATGGGTAAACATCACGATTTGCAAGCCGTTGTCGGGCATGTGGTTCGCTAGGGCGCTATAGGCGGCAATCATGTCCTGCCGAAACTTTTCGCCTTTGCCCTGAATGGCCAACGCCCGCCGACTGTCCCACACCCAATCGGCAAACTCCTTGGGCGGATTCTTGCGCAACCACGCGATGAAAAATTCCGTGATCTCGTGGTAATGCACTGCATCCGCATACGGTGGATCGGTGATGAAAATGTTACTGGACTCAAGAACTTCCCTCGCAGGTGAAGCAACTATAGAGCTTGAGGACAGGATTTGAGCTTTACCCTTGTTCCAATCTGTACTAAGCGTATGATTCTCGTAGTATTTGACACCTCGTATTCCCCAATCAAAAAATGTATTGAGAGCCTGATTTGTGAAAACATGACATACCTTGTCACACCCTTGATTTGGATCCCATACAGTTAAACGTCCTGACCAATCCAATGACTTTGAGAAAATCAAGGCAAGTTCTGAGGCTCTTTTTTGATATTTGATGTTCTTAGAATAAAGCGCATTCACAAAAAGCTGTCGTGCATTAAACAAATGATGCCAATAAGTCCAGCCCCGCTCGCGCACAAGGCGTGTGGTTTCTTCCCCCGGTTCGATCGCCATATCGGGTACCAGTCCAGCTTCTTGCCAGGCGGCGAGGTTTTCTCTAACGATTTGCTCTACTTTGCGCTCTCGTTCTAGGTCGGCGGGGGTGACGCTGGCGAAAAAGGTTTCTTGACGGCTCTTGCCCAATGTTTCGGCGGTGATCCACTGAATGCAATACAGCCGTTCCTGAAAAATATCGTCGGGGCGAGGCATAAAATCGTGCTTTTCCCAACGGCGCAGTTTATTGCCGGTGGTGCCATCGGGAAGGCGGTAATCGCCTCGGATGGTTTTAATAGGCGTGCGGTACTCTTCTCCATCCAGAACGTAAACTAAATCGCCATCCTGAACGGTGCCCTTGGCAGCGGCTTTCATTTCCGCTTCGCTGACCCCGGATACAATTTCAATCTCAAAGCGCTTGTGTTCGGGATTGGGGATCAACTTGGCTACCACATTGCGGGTTTTGCTAATCACCCAACTGGGAGCCATTGGCACCATCCAGCCCGTGTGAGGGCAACGAGTTTCCAGGCAATACAAATAGGCTTTGGCGCGGTTGCCGTGTTCATCATGCTCGATGCCCAGCTTCGTAATTTCCTGATCCACCGCTGCGGCTACTTCCCTTTGGGCTTGCTCAATTTCCCGGCGGGTGGCTTCATCTGCCCCCACGATATGCAACGCTCCCCAAGTGAGCATACAAGCAATGGGATTGAGGTCGCTGGCATAGACATCGCATCCCAGCCTTGCCGCCTCAAAGGGAATTTGACCGCTGCCGCAAAAAGTATCCCCCACTCGTGGGCGATGGCCAAACCGCAAAGTCCCCAGTTGTTCCACCAATTCCGGGAAACTGTGGGCATTTGTCCCCAAATGTTGGTTCACCCGATCCCAAATGGGGCCGTAGAGGGTGGCATCGTCGCATTCTTCGGGTCTCTTGGCCTCTGAGACGCGAGTTGGGTAGTCATGGCAGCGCACAAATTCTGTCTCCCACTTCAGCCGCGTCTGTTCATCAATAGCCGGGTTCCAGATCAAAGTTTTATTTGGGTCAACAATAATTTCGTCAATTGCAGACGGATCAAAAGGCAAAATCTGATCGTTTTTTGAACCGAACTTTCGGGATTCTCGCCACCGAACGGCAAATAGCCTAGATGCTGTTTGGTTATTCAACCGCGAATGGGCCTTGAGTGTTTTGTAAATCTTAATGGGATTCTTTCTAAATCCCCTGCGAACAAATGCTTCATCGTCAATTGCCATCAACAATTCAAACACTTCCAGATCGGCTTCGGGGTTATCCGTTGCAGGTAGCAATGCCCCCAATACGCAAGCTTTGGCCAGGATCAGAGGTTTGCGCCCTTTCCAGTAGCTCCCTAACGCCGTAAGGGTTTGTCCCGCCCCAGCTTTGCGTTCCTTTTGGGCTTCGGCGCTGATTTTTTGGGCAGGCAAGAGCCGCTCGATCAAACTCGGCTTATCTTTCCAAGCAAGGGGGATGATGGACAAGGGAGATCTCCGGCGATACCATCGATCATGGTAGCTCTTAGGGCCCTAAGCCGTGAACTGGGAAGACTATATTCATTCGGATCCCGATATTCTCCTGGGTAAGCCAGTTTTCAGAGGAAGTCGCCTATCGGTGGAATTTATTTTGGGGCTATTTTCGGCAGGCTGGACGGAAAAGCAGATTTTGGAAAACTACCCTACGCTGACTCCAGAAGCACTTAGGGCTATGTTTAGCTATATCCAAGAATGTATGCGTGAAATGAACTTCTACAGTTTTTCAGATAAAGTCAGTTGATGCAATTTCTCGTCAATGAAAATTTTCCACGCTTAAGTATCTGTCTATTGCGAGATGCTGGCTTAGATGTGGCATCGCTCTCAGAGGAAGCTCCAGGTACTAAAGATTTCGAGGTCTTGGCTAGAGCTGCACAAGAGAAGCGGATTATATTGACTTTTGATCGGGATTAGCGTCCTTTGTAAGTCTAGCTTGTCCAAATCTGGAATGGACTCTGGAAGAGCGTTAAACAACTTGCGAAACTGGGCAGTGGTGCGAGATTTCACAGTGTTTCGGGGTTTAATTCTTCCGTCTTGCCTGCTTGATACTCGGCTATTGCCTCGGCACCGAGTTTTGCTAACATATCCGCTGAAGAAGCAAAGGATTCTTCCCATCGCTGATCGTCTTCTAGCTCATCAAGAATCAGGCTGGCAATTGCATTTTGTTCCTCTGTGGGTAGAGCTTTTAACTTGCTAATCGCTTTCTCCAGCAGTTCTGTCATCATTTGCATTCTCCCAAATAGGCGGTTTTATCTAGTATAACTTAATCTCTTAGCTTTGTCGTGCCAATGGTTGCTTCACTATCCCAAAAGGGCGAGGGATCTTCTTGCAAGCAGGATAACAGGCTGAGTTGATCGGCTTCTACGGCTTCGCTACGCAAGCTATCGGAACAAGCTGGCTGGTATGGGCGCTTGACCGGAGTGGGCACACTCAGTTCCGTCAAGGGATTTTCTGTGAGGGCATAGCGCAGGGCTTTGCGCCAACCGATATTCCCGTGATCGACACCCCCTGTCGCCGCTGCTGTCATGGTGTAAAGCCACCAGCGCTCTTCTGGACGCAGCCCTCTCCAGTTGCGAATGGCATTGGGGATCGCCTCCGGTTTGGCCCGTTCTACTGCCCAAGCCAGCACCAGCAATTCCTTCCCCAGCAGACGTTCTACGAGGTTGCGGCCAGTTGTCCAACGGCTCGGATTCATTTTTTTCGCCCGCAGGCGGTCATTAAACTCTTGTTTGAGATCCTCAGCAATCTGGCTCCAGATAGACCGGCTGAGAACACAGCGCTCCGCAATGTCCGGCTGTCCGTTGATGCCCGCCTTGATGCCATAGACTTCGTAAATCAGCACAGGAGCGGTTCTGCCGGCAGGTATTTCGACCACAAAGTGGTGGGGATCAACGGTTTTGGGACAGCCGAACCCCACCGTCTCCCATTTTTTATCGCTCACTGCTCTACCTCTCCCGGCTCAGGATTGATTTCCAACCGATGCAAAAAGACTTCCAAATCGTGGCCGCTGCTGAAGTGTAGGTCGTCCAAGCGCAGACTCACCTCTGCCGTCTCATTGCCCAAAGCCTGACGTGCTATCGCAATAAACTGCTCAATGTCTTCCGCTTTTACCACCATATCGCTTCCAAACCGGGTGGTGATGGCTCGGTTCCCTTCCCCCACGGTTAGGGAGATCCCACCCGCCAGTCGCACACCCAAAGCCTTGCTCTGATTGATGGCCGTATAACTCGCCTTATTTCCTTGCAGGTTGAGGCGCTTGTGCAGCTTAGCCGGTTTGTTTTTGTCAATCACCGGCCCTTTTTGGTCGAGCGCCGGGATCGTGAAGTTGCGAGTGGTGCTCACCCCTTGATCTTCGGCGTAGGCATAGATGGTAACGGCTTCTGATCCCTCTAGTTCGATGGGGCCAGTGTAGAGGGTGCCTTCCCGTGAGTTAATGCCCGTGGTGTTCCAGCGAATTTGACCACGGGGTTTCACGGTTAGCTCTACGGTGCGCTTGCCGCCGCCAATACGAGGCTGGTGGGTGAGGGTCAGCGTATTCTTCCAAGCATAGACATCCCCTGTCTCGTGCCGGCCATCCGGGTCAATGGCGACAAACCACAGGGCAGTGGCATCGGTTGTCCAGATCGTATCGGGCACCACAGGGCTGTTGGCATCCACATTGGGCGTGTAGCTGTAGTGAACACGGCCATTTTTGCCCGCATCTCGAGGCAGAATTTCCAAGGTAGCCGTACCGGTGCGGTCATCGTATTCTCGCTGGGTGATGGCTACGGATGTGCGGGGGGGCGGAAAGGGCCCCTTTTCGATGTATCCATCTTCGGTGTACCGCCAGCGACCTTGGCTGACGGCTATCTGCCGCAGGGTATCCATTCCTTTGGGGGGCAACCAGGGCCAGCGCTCGTTGGTGATGGTGCGGGAAACCACGTCTCGCCAAGGGATACGCCGCTCTCCCCCTGCCGGCCACAACAGGTCTTCTGCTCGCGACAGCAACGCCTCGGCATTGGCTTCCACATCGACATACAGCTTGGATGCACCGACATCGGATAGGGCTTTTTCGATCTGCTCTTCAGCATGGAAGGTATTGCCCGTAAAGGTCATGGAGAGCTTGGTAGGAGTCAGTTTGCCCTTGATGGGGTAATAGACCCGATTGAACAGGCTGACCACAGTGGCGTTAAAGTCGTAGGCGGCTTGTTCGGCCTCTTCCTCCAGTTCTGCTTTGTGGGGGGATTTGTCTCCACCGGTTTCTTCCAGTACTCGGGCAACGGCCCACAAACGACGGGTTTTGTCTTCTAGGCTGGCCAGATTGGAGCCATCTCCGGTAACCACACAAAAGTTGTTCTTCTCGGGAACACTTTCCCAAAACTGCTGGGCCTCTTCTGGGGGTGTTTTGCTGTCTGGGCTGAGTACCAGGCACACCCGCGGGCCATTGAGGCGAATCTCATCAATTTTGGGCAGGGCTTGCACCTCTTGATAGGCAATCCGCCGTTGGGGTCGGAAAATTTCTTCCAGCCGCCGCTTCATTTCCGCATCAATTTTCGGCTGGGGAGCGTTGCGGGCACGGCTATCAATGCGCTTACGCAGGTTCTCGATGTTGGAAAAGTACCAAGCATCGTTTTCTTTGCGGTGCAGGTACCAGGCGTTGGCACGGAACGCTTGAAAAGCATCCTGAAATTCGCTGACATTCCGCTGAGGAGCTACTAGGTATTCCAAAAATTGCCCCTCGGTAAAGCCTTTCACGGCATCAACTGATTCAGACAGAGAGGCAGTCAACAGCAGGGCAGCAATCTGACTGGCAGCATCATGGCCCAGTTTTTGATCCACCAGTTCAGCGACAGCAGTGCCATTGGCCGCAATATCGTGGGCAATCGCTCCCTGTAGATTGCTGATTTTGTTGATCTCTTCCCGCACATCTGGGATGTTGAGGTTCAGATGCTGGCAACCGATCAGGTAGACATCGTTGCTGGGACGCTCCCATACCGACTGGATTATTTTTGAAACAAACTGCATCAAGCCGCGAGTTTGACGGTAGCTTTCGTTTTCCTTAAATAGGGCAATGATGTGCTTAACCGAAGGATGGAAAGGGTAAGAAGCATGAATTTCGGCGGCAATTTGTTCGGCAGTTTTGGCAATTGATTTGGCTCTGGCTGCATCTCCCAGCACTTTTGCGTAGGCAGAAGCAACTGCATCAATGGTTTGTACATTGGGCAGGGAGCTAAATAGCCGCTTGCGGAGAATGTCGTAAATTTCCGATGTGCCCAGGTCTACCGGTGTGATGGATCGCGCTTGGCGGTTGGTTTCTTGAGCGAAGTTACCGATTGCTTTTTGCAGTTCCCGTGAGGCTCCTTCGTAGCTGCCGGATAGGTTGGAAATGACAATGCAGCAGCGCTTTAACTTCAAGGCGGCACTCAGCAGGTTCGATAGGGCGTAGGTTGTCACTTGCGCCAATGTACCTCCGCCCACCATGCGGGTAATGGCGTAGTCGAAGTAGGGCGGCAGCTCGTCCAATAGAATGAGGGTGGGTTCATCTCCAATTAAATCAATCCAATCCTGCTCACTGGGGGCATCTGCTCCGTGCTGCCAAAATTTGACAAAAGCCTCTTCTTTCCCCAGTTGCCGGGCAATCTCTCCCCAAATAAACCGTTGCTCGAACTTGAGGCGTCCATTGATGGCAACCAGTTTAGCGTCGGCAAAAGGAGCATCTTGAGTGATGTCTGGCACAACCTCGGCACGCAAAGCGGCATCCCGCGCCAGCAACCCTAGGGCAATCATGGAGTGGGTTTTACCACCCCCCATCGCCTGTTTGAGTTCAAACACCGCTTGGTCGGAGCGACCTGCCAGCCGTTTGAGCCCCTGACGCAGCAACAGATCCATCCCGCGGGTAATGTGGTTTTTGGCGAAGAATGCCCGGGCATCCTCTGCTGTATGCTCGATAACATTCGACAGATTTTCAATTTGCTCAACTATGGCGTAGTTCAAGGCCATAGGATGAATTTGACAAACGTCTTTGACGGTGGGAATCATTGCGGCTAGCTCCTGCTACCCAAGATGGTGACCCTCTCTTCAACTAAAGGAACTGTGGGGGGTGTTCAGTATTTAGCAGAGCTGACACAGGCAGGCAAGGGCGGCTGTTCGATATTCATGTCCCGCCTTGTTTGGGATGCGACGGTCAGGATGGGGATCCCTCTGTGAGGATTTGGTTAACCTTTTCTGTCCACTGGGGATCTTCAGGTGCAATCACTATGCTCTTGGGTCGGGATCCCAGTTCCCGATAGATAGGCTCCACTGCGGGAGTGCCCCGCAACTGCCAAGCCATGTCTTTAAGCTGTTGGGTGGTCAAGGTCGATAAATCAAGGATGGTCATGTGGATAGCTCCCCCTCTGGGCCAGTGAATCTCTGTAGCTTCGACCCGTTGGGCTTTACCTCAAGATAAACGGAGAGGGTGGGATTCGAACCCACGGTGGCGTCAACCACGGCAGTTTTCAAGACTGCTTCCTTAAACCGCTCGGACACCTCTCCAAATTGCCGGGATCCCCAGGCTTTACTTATGTTACGCAATGGGTTTCTGGCTGTGCAATCACCAGCCGACCACAACCTCCACAGACTTATCGGATCCCCTCGGCAAAAGCCCCCCTTCGACCGGGTAGGCGGCACCTATCTTGACTTGAGCCAAAGCCAGCAGCCATCGAGCAGATACCAAACTTAACCAGAAGGGTCCAGGATCCCCTTCTACACTGGCAGATAAGCCACCCCAGGAGGATATATGCCCACTCCACCCCCGCCCGGCATTACTCCCAAGCAGATGAATCTGCTGCGAGCCGTCACTGCGATGGCCTGGTCTGATGGTGCGCTAGAGGCTGCGGAAGTAGAACTCATCGCCCAGCAACTCTCTCAGCATTTTGCTTCGGATCCCGACCAGCGGGCCAGCTTGGCGCAAGAGATCCGCCAGTACCTAGTGCAGCAAGTCCCGTTGGAGGAGGTGCTGTCGAAAATCGGCGATGAGGCCGAGAAGCGTCTCATCCTCAAGTTGGGCTACCTGGTGATTGCCGCCAGCGCCCGCAGCCCGGAGGAACCCGTGGTGAACCTGGAAGAGCTGGATGCTTTTCGGCAGTTGGTGGAAAAGCTGCAACTGTCACCGGAAGTGGTGCAACAGGTCTCTCAAGAGGCAGAGGCTGAGCTAGGGGATCCCAGCATTGCGCCGATTGAAGCCTTGGTGCAGGGGTTTACCCGCCACTGCCGCCGGAGACCTGAGTGGACGCCTGATGGTTGCGAATGGCCCGCTTGACCAAATTGAGGAAGGCAAAGGCCCGTTGGTCGGTGGGATCCAAGCGCATCACCGCTTGAAAGGCTGCTTCCGCCTGTTGCAGAACGGCCAGATCGATTTGTCCATCCTCATCGGCTTCCAGTTGGGCCTTTTGCAAGAGGAGGGCCCCTCGATTGTAATGGGCTGCCACATGGTTGGGATCTGCCGCCAAAACGGCTTCCAGCTCTGCCAGGGCCGGATCCAGATAGCCGCTCATGCCCAGTACCCAGGCCAGCTTGTAACGAGCTTCGGTATGGGTTGGGTCGGAAGCAACCGCCTGGCGAAACGCTTGGATGGCAGCCTGGAAATCGCCCGCTTGTACCGCTGCAATGCCCTCTTGGTAGCTATCGTGAGCCATGAGCAAGTTTGGGGTTGAATGGGAACCTGGCGTGAGGTTATTTGCAGCTTAACCCTTGCCAAACGTGTTGCCCCCAATTCCCATCCTAGATGCCGAGAACAGAGCTGTGCCCCTGCCGGTTCAGCGTCTTTTCCCCCTGGGTGATGCCATCTGCAGCAGGAGAAACTGCCGCGGCAGGAGATTGGAGATTGCGCAAAGCCTGACCCCCTCAACCTGTGCCCCTTCCTAGGATGAACATAGCCATTGATCGGTTGTGAACCATGAACGCCAAACTGCTTTTCCTACCGCTGGCTTTGGGGCTGTCTGTAGCTCCGGCCACCGCCGTTTTTCCGCAAACCCTAGGCATCTACCCTCCTTTACAAAGGCTGCAACTGGCCGATACTCGTCAGTTGGATGTTGGCACCCGCTCCATCATTGTCAACCCCGTTCCTTCCGACCTGCGGGTGAATCTGGAGCTGGATCGGCACGGGTCTAACCCCATCTACCGGCCTGGCGAGCCGATTGCCATTACCCTGAGCACCAACCGCGATGCCTACGTTTACCTGTTCAGCATCCAAGCCGATGGCCGTACCCATCTGATTTTGCCCAACCGCTTTTCCGGTGGCAACGAGTTTCTGCGGGCCGGAGAAGTGCGCACCTTCCCGCCGCCAGGGGCCAGCTATCGGTTGACCATCGCTCCACCCTTCGGCCAAGCCCAGGTGTTAGCGGTGGCATCCCCCCGTCCGCTGAACTTCCAGGAGATTGCCTCTTTTGAGCAGAGTGGCTCCTTTGCCGACGTGCGGGTGCGGGGATCCCAACTGGGCAATGCCATTGCCCGCGCCATTATTGTCGAGGGGATCCCTTCTGACCAGTGGGTGACGGCCACTCGGTTCTATCGGGTTGCCCCGCGCTAATCCAAGCTCTGAGAACTTGGGTTAGGGGAGCCGCACAGGATCCCATTGGATTGGGTGCATGACCAGGCCGGGAAGGGAGTCAACTCTCCCAAAGGTTGCCTAAAGATTGGGTTCATCTGCCACAATGAGAGCAGCCAAAAGTAGTCCCGGCTACGTTTCTCCTGTGCGGTTTTGGTCGGCCATTCTATGTCCCCTTCCTCCAAGCCCCTGAGCGAGCAGATTCGCAGTATTGACGACCATCTCTCCCGCCGCCCCCTGGATCTGGATCCGGCGGGCTATTTCGTCATCTACTTGGATCGGGAGCAGAACCTCATTTGCGCCAAGTACTACAGCACCGTCATCAATGAGCGGGGGCTGGCCACCGATCCGGAAACAGGAGCTGTGATCCCGGCAAAGGGCTCCGTCAACCGATCCCCTGAACGGGTGTATGTTGGGCGCACGGCCAAAGAACTGTGTGTACAGATCTTTGAAAAGGAGCAGGAGAGAGTGGTCTCCCAGCTCAGCCATGCGGCCTACTTGGGAAGGGAGTTTCAAAAAGCCGAAGCTGCCCTGATCTCTGGCGAGGAGTACATCCAAGACTGATCCCTTCCCAGAAAGCTCACTTTCGCAAGACTACATCATCCCCTTAGGTGCAGAGCCAGCCGCCGGCTTGGGCTCAGGCTTTTCCACCACAATCGCTTCGGTTGTGAGGTACATTCCGGCTATGGAAGCCGCGTTTTGCAGCGCTGAGCGCACCACTTTGGCCGGATCGACGATCCCCTGGGCAAACATATCCACATAGGTTCCGCTCAGGGCATCGAAGCCAAAGGGCATCTCCTTCTCCAAAACCTTTTCCACCACCACTGACCCTTCCAGACCGGCATTGTGGGCAATCTGAAAGAGAGGGGCCTGCAAGGCTCGGTAAACAATTTCTGCCCCCACCTGTTCTTCGGCATTCAACTTGGCCTTGAAAGCCGGGATCCCTTTGGAGAGGTGCAGTAGCGTCGCCCCGCCGCCAGGGACGATCCCTTCTTCCACCGCAGCTCGGGTGGCATTCAGGGCATCCTCAATGCGCAGCTTGCGATCTTTGAGTTCTGTTTCAGTGGCAGCCCCCACTTTGATCACCGCCACTCCCCCGGCTAACTTGGCGATGCGTTCTTGCAGTTTCTCGCGGTCGTACTCGGAATCGGTGGTTTCCAGTTGCTTGCGAATTTGAGCCACCCGCTTTTCCACCGCCGCTTTGGTGCTGCCATCGGTCACAATGGTGGTCTTGTCTTTGGTGACAGTGATCTTGCGGGCCACCCCCATCATGTCCAGGGTGACCTTATCCAGCTTGATGCCAACATCCTCAGAGATGAGCTGCCCGCCGGTGAGAATGGCGATATCTTCCAGCATGGCTTTGCGCCGATCCCCAAAAGCCGGAGCCTTGACCGCCACCGCACTGAGCACCCCCCGCAGGCGGTTCACCACCAACGTGGCCAGAGCTTCTCCCTCTACATCTTCCGCGATAACCAAAAGAGGCCGACCTTCGCGGGCCACCCGCTCCAGGATGGGCACCAGATCTTGCAGGCTGGAGATCTTGTTGCTGGTGATCAGCAGATAAGCATTCTCGTACTCGGCCACCATCCGCTCCGAGTCTGTGACGAAATAGGGGGAAATGTAGCCGCGGTCAAACTGCATCCCCTCCACCACGTCCAACTCGGTTTCCAGCGACTTGGATTCTTCGACCGTGATCACCCCATCTCGCCCTACAGCATCCATGGCCTTGGCGATCATCTCTCCCACTTCGCTGTCATTGCCAGCAGAGATAGTGGCTACTTCGGCGATGGTTTTACGGCCTTCCACAGGCTTGGCATGAGCTGCAATTTGCTCCACCAAGTAGGCAGTGGTCTTTTCAATGCCGCGCCGCAGAGCCACAGGGTTGGCGCCCGCCGAGATGTTTTTGAGCCCTTCCCGCACCATGCTTTGGGCCAGGATGGTGGCTGTGGTGGTACCATCTCCGGCCACATCGTTGGTCTTAGAGGCCACTTCCCGCATCAACTGGGCGCCTGTGTTCTCCAAAGGATCGGCCAACTCAATTTCCTTGGCAATCGTGACCCCGTCGTTGACGATTTGGGGGGCACCAAACTTCTTCTCCAAGACCACGTTGCGTCCTTTGGGGCCAATCGTAACCTTGATTGCATCCGCCAGTTGGTTGATGCCCTGCTCCAATGCCTTGCGGGCCTCTTCTCTAAACAGAATCCGCTTTGCCATAGAATCCGCGATCCTCGTAAGTCTGACTGGGCTCCTACTTTGGGTACTGCCAGGCGGAGTGGGGTTCCCAGGAATCCTCCGGCTCGGCTAGCAGGGAGTTAGCACTCTAAACTCCCGAGTGCCAATCTAGCTCAAAGACGGGAGCCTGAGCAAGATGGGCAGATCCGGAGTCACGTTTTGGCTGACAGGGGGGAGAGGGCTAGGAGTTGCCGCCGATCAGGATGTCGGGAAACTGGGCCTGGGCTTCGCTGATGGGGCGGTTGCGCCCGCCGTTTTGCCAGTAGTTGATGAGTTCGGTGGCTCGGTTAAGCAGCTCGATGCGATCCACTTCGCTGATCCAAGTTTTGCTTTCCAGCTCAGCCTTAAGCTGCTCCCAAGCGTCATCCCGCGGCCAGAAAAAGTAGTGGGTGAGGGGGCTGCGGTTTTTGGCCACCACCTGATCGACGGCAATAGCCAAATCGTTTTCCAACCAGAGGGCTTTTAGGGCGAACTTCGGCAAGGCTCTCTTCTCCTTTGGGCTACTCAACGGACGATCCGATCCTAACCAGGCAGCCTTTCATTCTGACATATGTCCTGTCCATCGGCGGGCCGAGAGCCGGAAGATGGATACGGGCTCAGCCCTGTCTGGGGGCAAAGGGCCCTAGATCACAGAGGGCTGTTTCCCCTTTCAGTACCAAGTCCCGCAGGATGGCGGCGCTGATCGGGGCCAGCAACACTCCATTGCGATAATGGCCGGTGGCAATGAGCAGATTGGCGTAGCCAGGAGCCCAACCCAGGATGGGGGCGCGCTGTCCCACTGGTCGAGGCCGATGGCCGGCCCAATGATCCAACAAAGTTGCTTCGGCCAAAGCCGGGCAGAGTCGGATGGCGCGGGCCAGCAGATCTTGTAGCGCCAGCAGCGTCGGCTCGGGATGAGGGGCCTGAAATTCCACTGTTGCCCCCACCCACAGGGATCCATCCCCCAGGGGAACCAGATGCAGATCCGCGTCGGTGACCACGGGCCCCAGGGGGATCCCGGGGGCTTTGACCCGCAGGGCCTGACCTTTGACCGCTTGCAGCGGCACCTGCAGCCCCAGCTCTTTGGCCAGAGGAGAGCTGCCCAGACCTGCCGCCAGGATGACGTGCCCTGCCGAGAGGGTGAGAGCGGGCGTGTAAACCGTTTGCAGGCGAAAGGGGGGATCCGAGCTGCGCTGAATCTTCTGGACAGGCTGGTGGAAGAAAAAGCGGGATCCCTTGCGTTGGGCTGCTTCCAAGAGAGCCTGGGTTAGGAGCTTGGGTTGGACTTGTCGATCCTGGGGAGAGTAGATGGCCGCCGCCAGGTCGCTGCGCAGGCCGGGCTGCAGGGATCCCACTTCGGCAGGGCTGAGCAGATCTAGGCGGTAACCTGCTTGTCGGCGGGCCGCCAGGGTCTCTTGCCAAGCTTCCACTTCCTCCTCCCTGAGGAGTTTGAGAATGCCGTGCCGATTGACGGGCAAACTCCGGCCCAGGTCTTCCTCCAGCCGCGCGATTAGGGGATCGAACTGCTCCAGGCTTTTCAGGCGAAGCTGAACCGTCTCCCCACCCGCTTGCCGACTGGAAATGCCCACCAATACCCCCAGAGCTGCCCCTGTCGAGCCGGCGGCAGGATCCCCGGCATCCACTCCAATGACCGACAGCCCAGCTGTGGCTAATTCGTAGGCAATGGCACAGCCCACCACCCCACAGCCAATCACCAACGCATCACAGTTCAACGGCCCGACCCTCAACGGAGACGCTTTTCGTAGTGATACTCCACAGAGTTGCTGCGATCGTGCAATTCACGAATTTCCGGCAGACGCACATAGCCGAGCCGCTCATAAACCCGATGAGCCGTCGTGAAGCGAGTATCTGTCCACAGATGCAGAGAGTCCGCCTGCTGCTGCCGAGCCGCAAATTCGGCCTGTTCAATCAAACGCCGACCCAAACCCCGACCGCGCACTGCGGGCAGAGTGTAGAGTTTTTTCAGCTCCATGCGCCCAGGGATCCCATCGGGCACAAGGCCGACACAGCCGACCACTTGATCCTGATGCTGCGCCACCCAAAGGGATCCCCCCATCTCCGCGAAAGCTGTGGCAGGCTGAAGCAACTCCGGCACCTCTTCGATGTCCAATACACAGCCTGGATACTCCGCAAAGACCACTTGCAAAATGTGGAGCAGAGCCGCACTGTCCGAGTTTTCCGCAGGACGGATGTCGATCTGCATCGAGCAGCGAAGAAAAAGAAATCATCGTTAAGTAAAGCTTTCTCGATTGTACCTGGGCTTGCTCGAGGACTCTGTTTTCTCTGTTTCTCAGGGAGCAGAGGATCCCTGAGGTGAGCAGCTAAGATCGCTAGCATCCCCAACCCCATCTGCCCATGGATACTGAACTGCTGGTTCCCGACGTCGCCGATCTCGTAACAGAGGATGATACCCCGGTGGATAACTTTGCCTCGGAAAAACAGCAGCGCCTCCTGACTGGAGCTCTCTACAGCGCTTTGCGCGGCAAAACCTTTTTAGCAGCGGCAAATGTAGGCATCTACACCGCCATCGGTCGGCCCCCGATTGTGCCGGATGTTTTTCTCAGCCTGGACGTCACGGTGCCGGAGCAATGGTGGGAGAAGCAAAACCGTTGCTACCTGCTCTGGCAATTTGACAAGCCGCCGGATGTGGTGATCGAGATCGTCTCCAACCGCGAAGGCGACGAGCTGGAAGGCAAGCTGAGCCGTTATGAGCAGATGCGAGTTAGCTACTACGCGGTCTTCGATCCCAATCATGAGCTGGGGCCAGAGGAGTTGCGCATTTTCGAACTGCGGGGCCGCCACTACGCGGAAATGACCGAGACCTGGCTAGAACAGGTGGGGCTGGGCCTGACGGTGTGGGAAGGCGTTTTTGAGGGGAAACAAGCTCGCTGGCTGCGCTGGTGTGATGCCCAAGGGCAGTTGCTGCTGACCGGCGATGAACGGGCTGAGTTGGAGCGGGAACGGGCCGAGCAAGAACGCCAAAGGGCGGAGCGAGAACATCAACGGGCGGAGCGTCTGGCGGCAAGATTGCGGGCTTTGGGTGAGGATCCCGATTTGGAGAGCTGAAGCCCAGGGATCCCCTTCAGCACCCACCCTCCACTACACTCAGAGAGGGAACTGCTGCCGGAGTGGCAGGGATCGTTGGACTCACAGATGGGTTATCGCCGCCGGGATTGGTTGGCCTACTGGCTGCTCAAGTGGCTGGTGGTCAACCCCTTGTTTCGGGGACTGTATTTTGGGCGCACCTATGGGCAGGAAAACGTGCCTCGCCAGGGATCCCTCATCGTCGTCAGCAACCACGCCAGCCATTTGGATCCGCCGCTGGTGGCCAATGCGGTGCGCCGTCCGGTGGCCTTCATGGCCAAGGAAGAGCTGTTTCGGGTGCCGGGGTTGAAGCAAGCGATTCAGCTCTACGGGGCCTATCCGGTCAAAAGAGGCGGCTCCGACCGCGCTGCCTTGCGAGCCACAGAAGCAGCCTTGGCGCGGGGATGGGCGGTGGGGATCTTTTTGAATGGCACCCGTACCCCCGATGGCCGCATTCCTCACCCCCACTTGGGAGCGGCTCTGGTTGCAGCGCGAACGCAAACCCCTCTGTTGCCTGTGGCCCTCTGGGGTACCGAGAAAGTGCTGCCCAAGGGATCCCGGTGGCCGCGCTTGTTCTGCCCCATCACGGTGCGCATTGGCGACGTGATTCCCCCCCCTGCTTCCAGCGATAAGGCCGATTTGCAGCAGGTGACGGCAGAGTGCGTGCAGGCTATCCATGCCCTTTTGGATCAGGGGCGCTGAGGGTATCTTGGGCCACCAAATAGTCAGCCACTGGGATCCCTCCCAGGATGTGCTCTTGTAACACCCGCTCTATCACCGGGGGCGTGGCCGAGTGGTACCAAAAGCCGCCCGGATACACCAGCAACACAGGGCCAGGAACAGCATAGTCACATGCCCGCAGGCAGTTGGCTTTGGTGCGGTGTACCCGCAGGGATCCCCCGCTCCCGATTTCCAGGTTCAATTCCTTGATCCGCGATTTCAAATAGTCCCAGGCTTCCAATCCCACGGCTTTCTCACAACATTTGGGCTTGGTTTGATCTGCACAAAGGAACAAATGCCACTGGTAGGGCGGAATGGGAGCCGGCTGAGGCGCTTGGCCTGGGGATCCGGTTGCCGAGGAGGGATCCAGGATAGGGGAAGAAGCGACAGGGCGCGACATAGAGGCTTGGGCTTGGCTACAGTTGCATTATCCCCTGTTCTCTAGGTTCTTACCGATGCTGGTGGATAACCCCAAGCAGCGACTGTTTCTTGCTCTGCTCCCCCCTCCAGCACTGCAAGAGCAGGTGACAGCCATCAAACAGCAGTTTGCCGAGCAATTTGCCAGCCAAGCGGCCCTGCGCTCGCCTCCCCACATCACCCTGGTGCCGCCGTTCGAGTGGCCCAGTTCCGAGCTGCCAGCCTTGACGGGATCCCTAGAGGACTTTGCCAGGCGTCAGACCCCCGTCTCCATCCAGCTATCCGGCTTTGGGGCCTTCGCACCGCGCGTCATTTTTATCCATGTCGTGCCCTCCCCAGAACTGCAGCGGCTACAAGCTCAAGCCCATCACCACATGGGGATCCTTCTCAACCAGAAAGAGACAACCGCTCAGGGCCGTCCGTTCGTGCCCCACATGACCGTTGCCTTTCGAGATCTAACCCCCGCCCACTTTCGCGCCGCTTGGCCGCAGTTCAAGACCCGTTTTTTTCAAAGTTCCTTCACGGCGTCGGCTTTGACGCTTCTCCTCCACGACGGCAAGCGCTGGCAGGTTTTTGCCCAGTTCTTGATGGGAGAATGATGGGGAAGCCAACCGAAGCAGCCTACTCCACCCAGTGAGCAGCCATGTACTCGGCCAGATCCACCACCCGCTGGGAGTAGCCCCACTCGTTGTCGTACCAAGCCATCACCTTCACCAGATCCCCATCCAGCACACTGGTCATCTCCGCATCCACAATGGCCGAACAATCGTGGCCGCGATAGTCAATCGAGACCAGCGGGATGTCGGAATAGGCGAGGATCCCTTTCATCGTAGTTTCTGAGGCTTCTTTGAGGGCCGCATTCACCTCTTCGGCAATGACGCGCCGCTCTGTTTGCACCACCAAATCCACCAGAGACACATTGGGCGTGGGAACCCGTACCGCCACCCCATTCAGCTTGCCCTTCAGCTCCGGGATCACCAAAGCTACCGCCTTGGCCGCCCCGGTAGTGGTGGGCACCATACTCAACGCTGCTGCCCGCGCCCGCCGCAGGTCACGATGGCCCCCATCCAAAATCCGCTGGTCGCCGGTGTAGCTGTGGGTGGTGGTCATGGTGGCGCGAAGGACGCCGAACTTGTCCAGCAACACCTTGATGATCGGGGCGAGGCAGTTGGTGGTGCAACTGGCATTGCTGACAATGTTGTGGCGCACCGGGTCGTAGGTGTGCTGGTTAACACCGTAGACAAACGTGGGAATGTCTCCCCCCTTGGCCGGAGCGGTGATCACCACCTTTTTGGCTCCTGCTTCTATGTGCTTAGAGGCGCCCTGGTAGTCGACAAAAACACCTGTAGCCTCGATAACAAGATCCACCTTCCACTCTTTCCAGGGCAGGTTGCTGGGGTTGCGGTCGGAAACGGCATAGATATGCTTGCCGTTCACCACCAAACCATTTTCTGCAGGCTCAACGTCTGCTCCCTGCAACGGCCCAAGGATGGAATCGTACTTGAGCAGGTGGGCAGCCGTGCGAGCATCTGAGGTGTCGTTGATGGCAACAATGTCCAGGTTGGACTGGGAGCGACCCAGCCAACAGCGCAAAAAGTTGCGACCAATGCGACCAAACCCGTTGATGGCTACCCTAACCACTGCTCCTGACCTCGCTGCTTGAAATCTCTTGGGGGCTGCTGCTTAGCACATGATATCGCAACCCCTGAACATTCTGAAGACAAAATTTGGGATCCAAGGGGGGCGTCTTCGCGGACGTTGACCTGCAAACCTATGCGGAGCAGGGATTGAGCCTCTTTCAAGCGGGATAGCGCTGGTGCAGCAGAGCCATAGCCGAGGCTACATTTTCTACCCCTCGCTGCTCCAGAAGATCCGTGAACATACTATCCAGCCAGTAAAGGTGCTCGCTGATGATCTGGCTCCAGGCGCGGTAGAGTTTCACCTGTACTTCCAGGGGCAGCAGGATCAGCCCTTCGGTGGAAAGGCGTAGGGTTTGCACCTCGGTCATGCTCACTGCCGTAAAGGAGCGCCGCCGCCCCGTCAGCAGAGAAAGTTCCCCAAACAAGCGCCCGGCGTGCAGCGTGGCCAGCCAATAATCTCCCGGATGTCGCACGTACTGGCGACGCAGCTCCACCACTCCACTGAGGATCATGTACAGGTCACTACTGGGATCCCCTTCCTGGAAGATCACCTGGCCTGGGGAAAAGCGGCTGGGCAACAGGGCAGCCGTCAATGCCTTCCACTCGGCATCTTCCAAGGATTGGAAGAGCAAATGCTCGCGAACACGCTCAAACGGATAACGGGTGCTGCTCATCGCGTTGGTGATCCCAAGGGGGGCTTGAGGCCGGCTCTGTCTCATCCTACCCTTGCTGGAATTGACTTGCAGGGGGTCAGTCCTGGCGGAAGACCTCCCTTAAGCTTTCCAGCACTGCTCCTGTCAGCTCAAAGAAGCGGGTGGAGCGCCAGGTCTCGAAGCCGCGTGGCTGGGGGAGATCTACCGGGATCACCTTGGCAATTTGGCCGGGGTTGGGGGTCATCACCACCACTCTGGTGGAGAGAAATACCGCCTCTTGAATGGAGTGGGTAACGAAAAAGACGGTTTTTTGGGTAGTCTCCCAGAGGCGCAGCAGCTCCAGGTTCATTTTCTCGCGGGTGATCTCGTCTAGGGCCCCAAAGGGCTCGTCCATGAACAGCAGCTCGGGGTCAAAGACCAAGGCCCGCGCCAGCGAAACCCGCTGTTGCATACCTCCAGACAGTTGCCAGGGGTAGCTGTGCAAAAAGTTCCCCAGCCCCACCCGCTGCAACATCGCTTTGGCCCGCTCCTGACGCTCTCGTTTGGAGAGGTGCATCACCTGCAGCGGCAACATCACATTCTGCAAAGCCGTGCGCCATTCCAGCAGGGTCGGGGCCTGGAAAATATAGCCGTAGAGCCGCTCCTGCTGGGCCTGTCGGGGGCTTCGTCCTGCAATGGACACGGATCCCTCGCTGGGCTGCTCCAGATCCGCCAAAATACGCAGCAGCGTGGTTTTGCCGCAACCGGAAGGGCCAATCAAGGCGATAAACTCGCCCCGCTGCACCTCCAGATTGATATCCCGCAGCGCCACCAATTCCCCAGACGGGCTGGGGTAGCGCTTGCCAACCCCACGCAAGCTGACCAGGGATCCCACCTCACCGGCCTGTAATCCGTCAGAGACAAGGGAAGGGTTCATGAAAGAAGACAAAGGTCAGAACAGCCATCCACCCCAAAAAACCAAACGGTTAGTTGACAGACCTGACTGGGTGCCTATTCCTCAAGCACGTAGGAAATGGCGTTTTTGTTGACGCAGATAAACTCCGCATGGGCAACACGGCGGCCATTGATAAACATTTCTGAGTCGGTTAAGGGAACAAACGTGCGCTCGTCGTTGAGCAAGCTGGAGACCCGTCGCTCGAACTCCGTCCCCTCCAGAAACACCTCGCCGCGAATGTCGGTGCCATCCAAGGTGCGAATACGGATGCGCCGCCGCTCCTCTCCGATGGCCTGGGCAGTTTCATAGGCTCCCCGTCGGGCTGCTTTCTTGATTGAGCGACCCGCGGTGCTCATGGCCTCTTGCAAATCATCCAACTGTTTGTCGCTCATGTGCCCACTCTAGAACTCAGCACGGGGCCGAAAAGCAGCCCAATCGCTCCCTGTGGAGTTAAGACTAACACAACCGATCGCTCCACCTTACAAGCCGAGGCGCTAACTCTTGCAAAGCTATGCTCTGCACGTCTGTTGTGGGGCAAGACGAGCAACATCATCAAAAAATCAAAAAAGATAATGAAAGGTGGTTTCTCTCCGCCAGAGCACGGACTATGTCCCAGATTCCCTGCTGATGAAGCCACTGACAGCTCAGGTGGTACTGCGTGTAGGTTAGGAAAGAAACCACGGCCCTACTCGTGCCAACGCCGAAGAGGGATGGGTGTGAGGCTACTTAGCTTTATCTTAGTGCGCCCCCGATGGAGGCTGCATGCATCCTGGATCGATTGTCTGCTGCCGAAACCGCGAATGGGTTGTGATGCCCGCAGACACGGACGAGACCATTGTTCTCCGCCCCCTCACCGGCACCCCGGAGGACGTGGTTTACCTTCACCGGGAACTGATGGGTCTGGTGGGCGGTACCCTGCCGTTTGAGCGAGTCACGCCTGCATCCTTCCCGCTGCCCACAGCCGAGGACGTTTCCGACGCCACAAGCGCTCGTCTGCTTTGGCAAGCTGCACGGCTTACGCTGCGCGAGGGGGCTACCCCACTTCGCTCCCTAGGGCGCATTTCCATCCGGCCACGGACGTACCAATTTGTGCCCCTTCTGATGGCCCTGCGTCTGGATCCCGTGCGGCTGTTTATCGCCGATGACGTTGGCGTAGGCAAAACCATCGAAGCTCTGCTGATTGCCAGAGAACTTCTGGATCGCGGCGAAATCCGGCGCTTTTGTATCCTGTGCCCACCCTACCTGTGCGAACAATGGGCTAAGGAATTGGCGGAGAAGTTCAACCTTGAAGCGGTGGTCATCCGCTCCGGAACCGTCGGGCAGCTTGAGCGCCAAACGCCGGTAGGGCGCAGCCTCTACGAACACTTCCCCGTCCAGGTGGCAAGCATTGATTTCATCAAGACGGAGCGCAACCGAAACCAGTTTTTGCAATTCTGTCCTGAGCTAGTCATTGCCGACGAAGTTCACGGGGCAACAGCAGCCCATCCTGGCAGGAACCAGCAGGAACGGCATGCCCTTCTAAAAGCCATCGCTCAAAAGCCCGACCGACATCTGATCCTGCTGACGGCGACCCCCCACAGTGGTATCGAAGACGCCTTTCGTTCCTTGCTGGAACTGCTGCGCCCTGAGTTTGGGGCCTGGGATCCCCAAGCCCTCAATGAGGATCAACGCATCAAACTGGCTCGTCACTTCGTCCAGCGCACGCGGCGGGATATTGCTCAGACCTGGGAAGAAACTGCCTGTTTTCCAACGCGGGAATCTGTAGATGAAACCTACACTCTTTCTGAGCGGAATCGTGAGCTGTTCGAGCGCACCTATGCGTTTTGCTCGGAAATCGTGCGCACCGGCGAACATTTGGAAAAGCGCCAGCGGCGGGTGCGTTACTGGGGCGCTTTGGCGCTCTTACGCTGCGTTATGTCCAGCCCAGCAGCAGCCCTGGCAGCGCTGACCCATCGGGCTGGAGCACCGCTGGCCGAAGAGGAGACCGAGGAATTTGGGCATCTGGTGTTCGAGTCGGCAGAAGGGCGCACCGACGACGAATCGCCCACTCTGGCTCTCGAGGCCACCGGCGCAACTCTGCAAGAACAAGAAGCAGACCGCCGCAAGCTGCGCGAACTCGCTCAATTGGCCAACAAACTCTACGGCACGGACGACGACACCAAGCTTAAGCGGGCCATCAAGATTGTGCGGGATCTGCTGAAGGAAGGCTTCCATCCCATCCTTTGGTGCCGGTATGTCGCTACGGCGGAGTACCTTGCAGACCACCTGCGCCAGTCGTTGGAAACCACAGCCCAAGTGGTGTGGGTCACCGGTCGCATGGGCGACGATGAGCGGGAAGCGAAAATTGCCGAAATCGAACCTAACCGTCCTCGGGTGCTTGTGGCAACGGACTGCCTCTCGGAAGGGGTGAACCTGCAGGAGAAGTTTACGGCTGTCGTTCACTACGACCTGCCGTGGAATCCCAATCGGCTGGAGCAGCGGGAGGGCCGAGTAGATCGCTACGGCCAAAAGGCCGGGCGGGTCAGGGTCATTCGGTTTTTTGGGCGCGACAACCCCATAGACGGCGTGGTGCTTGAGGTGCTGCTCAACAAAGCGCGGGAGATCCACCGCGCCTTGGGCACCCATGTGCCTGTGCCGGAAGCCAGCGAGAGCGTCACGCAGGCCGTTCTTGAAGCCCTCTTCCTGCGCAGGGGACGCTGGTCTGCCGAACGCCAGCTTGTGCTCGACCTTGGCGTGCCAGAAGTGGAAGAGTTTCATCGGCAGTGGCAACAGTACGCCGAGCGCGAGCAGATCAATCGCACCCGGTTTGCCCAGCGGGCGCTCAAGCCCGAAGAAGTGCAGCGGGAAGTTGAGGCCACAGATGCTGTGCTAGGGGATCCCACGGCTGTGCGCGAATTCCTCCTGGCGGCAGCAGAGCGCATTGGTCTGCCTGTTTCCCCGGACAACCGACCGGGTGTCTTTCGGGCGAGCATCACTCCAGAGGCGACCAGAACCCTGCCTGAACTGGTCAAGTTGGCCCTGCCCTCCCCCAAGGACGGTCGGTGGCTCATCAGCTTCGACTCGCCCACGCCTGAAGGGGCGGAATACATTGGCCGAAACCACCGCTTCGTAGCCACGTTGGCCCGCTACCTCTTCGAGGCAGCCTTGAACGATCCCAGCCCCAATAGCAGGGTGGTCTCCCGCTGCGGCGTCCTGCGCACCCGTGCCGTAACCAAACTCACGACCATCCTGCTGCTGCGTATACGCTACCTGGTCGAGCAACCTGCTGCCCGATCCCTTTTATCGGAAGAAGTCCTGGTGCTTGCCTATGTTGGCCTGGGAGGCAGCAATCCCCAGTGGCTGGAGACCGGCGATGCCTTGCGGCTGCTGGCAGAAGCCCAGCCGGATGACAATCCCCCTCTGGCCGAGAAGCAGGAGCTAATCCGACGGGTGCTCAGCAACCTTGGAGACTGGCACAGGGATCCCCCTGAAGCCTGGGGCACAGGGCACTTGCTGCAACAAGCCATCCGGGATCGAATTGTCCGCCGCGCGGACGAACTGACTGCTGCTCACAAACGCGTCCGTCAGGCGGTGGCACTGCAGGTGCGGGGGCTGGCGGTCAAGCCGCAATTTCCTCCCGATCTTCTGGGACTCCTTGTCTTGCAACCTGTGGTGTCGCGATGAGCCAGTTCCCTGCCGTACGCCTTGAAGGGGGGCTTTTGGGCCCCGATACGCTGGAAAAGCTCCTTGCCGGCGAGCTTACTGGGCAGAAGCCGAAAGACTTTGGGCTGGACAACCGGCGCAGCCTGACGGATGAGATTGCCGGCGTCTTTGCCGAGGCCCGCGCCCAGTGGGAGATCTTCCGGCGTCGCCTAGAGCGCCTGCCGGAGAGCGACTTGGCCACCTCGGTTACTCGCGATGTCTGGTTGATCCCGTTTCTGAGCCTGCTGGGGTACGAGCTGCGCTACAACGCGCGCGCCTACGAAATAGACGGTGCCACGTTTGCCATTTCGCATCGCGCCGGAGAGGCGGAGGATGCACCGCCAGTCCACATTGTCGGGGTTCGGCAGGAGCTGGGGCGTCTGGCTCCCAGCGGTCGACCAAGACTTGCGCCCCATTCGCTGGTGCAGGAGTACCTCAACCGCAGCGATCACCTCTGGGGCATTGTGAGCAACGGCCTGAGGCTGCGCCTTTTGCGAGATTGCACCTTCGTGCGTCGCCAAGCCTACGCCGAGTTTGACCTGCAGCAAATCCTGGAGGAGCAGCGCTTTAACGACTTTGCCATCCTCTACCGGCTGCTGCACCGCAGTCGGCTGCCGCACAGGGCTGAAGATGCCCCAACCTGCCTGCTGGAGCAGTACTACCGGGACGCCTTGGAACAGGGGGGGCGGGTACGGGATCGGCTGCGGGATGGTGTGGAGCAATGTCTGAAGCGCTTGGCCAACGGCTTTCTGGAGCGCTCCAACAACACTGACCTGCGGAGGCGGATCGACCCGAAAGCCGGCAGCTCAGAGCCTCTCACCCCAGAGGAGTTCTATCGGCAACTGTTGCGCTTGGTCTATCGCTTTCTGTTTTTGCTGGTCTCGGAGGAGCGGGGGCTGATTAGCGACAATCCTCTCTACCGGGATCACTACAGCGTGACGCGGTTGCGGCGGCTTTTGGATCGGCAGAGTGCCTATACCGAACACGAGGATCTTTGGTGCAGCTTGCGGGTGCTGTGGAGGGTGTTCTCGAAGGAAGAGCTGGCCAACCTGTTGAAGGTCTCTCCTCTTAACGGCGAGCTTTTTGCTCCCCTCGATCTAGATACCTACAGCCTCAGCAATCGGGCTCTGCTGGAGGCCTTTTGGCATCTATCCTACTATCGGGAAGATGCTTCCGCCTCACCTCGGCGCGTGAACTATGCGGCGCTGGATGTGGAGGAACTGGGCTCGGTCTATGAAAGCCTGCTCGAATACCACCCTCAGATTGACACCTCGGGAAGGATCCCCCGCTTTGAGTTGGCCTTCGGGTCAGAGCGCAAGAGCACCGGCTCCTACTACACCCCGCCGGAGCTGGTGGCAGAACTCATCCGCTCGGCGCTGGAACCGGTTCTAGCAGAGCGGCTGGCCAAAGCCAAGCCAATGGCGGATGCCGAACAGGCCCTGCTCTCCCTCCGCGTCCTTGACCCCGCCTGCGGATCGGGACACTTTCTGCTGGCTGCTGCCCGACGGTTGGGCAAAGAGCTGGCCAAAATCCGCACCGGGGAAGAGGAACCTGCCCCCGAGTGCGTCCGCGAGGCCATCCGCGACGTGGTGAGCCACTGCATCTATGGCGTAGACAAAAACCCCTTGGCAGTGGAACTCTGCCGTGTGGCCCTCTGGCTGGAGGCCCACTGTGCCGGCAAGCCTCTGACCTTTTTGGATCACCACATCAAGTGCGGCGACTCGCTGGTGGGGGTGGTGGATCTCAAGGTTTTGGAAAGGGGCATCCCCCATGAAGCCTTCGATCCTGCAAGCGCCGACTCTAGGGAGGCTGCCCGCTCTCTGAAGAGGCGAAATCGCGCAGAGTGCCAAAATTTGCGAAAGGGGCAGCTTTCCCTGCCTCTTGGCACCGAGCAGGTGGTGGCCGAGCTTAGCCAAGAGCGACAGAAGCTAGAGGCCATTCAAGACGATTCCCCGGCAGATGTGCGCCGCAAACAGGAGCTCTATAGCCGCTACTGCCAAAACCAGGAACATCAAAGGCTGGTGGAAGCTTGCAACCTGTGGACGGCAGCCTTTTTCCAGCTCCTGACCTCTGACTTCTCCAGAGCCATTACCACCAAGGTGGTGGTTGATCGGCTGGAGAATAGAACCCACCCCCAGGCCCTCGCCACCGCCGCAGCCCTAGCCTTAGAGCATCGCTTTTTCCACTGGCCGCTGGAGTTGCCCGAAATCTTTGAGCGGGGCGGTTTCGACGTTATCCTGGGCAACCCGCCCTGGGAGCGCATCAAATTGCAGGAAGAAGAGTTCTTCGCCGTCCGCGACCCGCAGATTGCCCGCGCTGCCAACGCCGCTGCCCGCAAACGGCTGATCGCTGCCCTGCCGCAGACCAACCCCGACCTGTGGGAAGCCCATCAGCGCGCCCTGCATGCCGCCGAAAGCGCCAGTCGCTTCCTGCGCGGCAGCGGACAATACCCCCTCACCGGGCGCGGCGACATCAACACCTACTCGGTCTTTGCCGAACGGGTGCGTAGCCTGCTCAATATCCGGGGGCGGGCGGGCATCATCGTCCCCACCGGCATCGCCACCGACGCGACCAACCAGTTCTTCTTCGCCGATCTGGCAGGCAAGGGGCAACTGGCAAGTCTGTTCGATTTTGAGAACCGCCAGCGACTCTTTCCGGCAGTGGATAGCCGCATGAAGTTCTGCCTCCTCACCCTGGCAGGATCGTGGCAACCGACGCCAGCCGGCGTGTGCGAAGCGGCGCCGATGGTCTTCGCCTTCTTTGCCACCCATGCCGATCACCTGCGCGACCCGCGTCGCGTTTTCACCCTCACAGCGGACGACATTGCCCGCATCAACCCCAACACCCGCACCCTGCCGGTCTTCCGTACCCGGCAAGATGCCGACCTGACCCGCGCCATCTATCAGCGCGTGCCGGTGTTGGTTAACGAACACACGGGAGAAAACTCTTGGGGCGTGCGCTTCCTGCGCATGTTCGATATGTCCAACGACTCGCACCTCTTCCGCACACGGGCAGAATTGGAGCAGCAGGGGTATCGGTTGGTGGGGAATGTGTTTGTCAGGGGTGAGCCATCCACCGCAACGCACTACCTCCCGCTCTACGGAGCCAAAATGATCTGGCACTACGACCACCGCTACGGCACGTATGAAGGAGTGGATTCGCGTTCCAGCACCCAACTGCCCACCCCCGACGAGCGCCAGCACGCCGATCCGCACTTCGTCGTTCTGCCCTGGTACTGGGTGCCCGCTGAAGAAGTAACGAAGCGCCTGGGCGACTGGCAGCGTGGGTGGTTGGTGGGATTCCGCGATGTTACTAACGCCACTAACGAACGCACCGCCATCTTCAGCCTGCTGCCCAGAGTCGGGGCAGGACATACGATGCCCATAGTCCTTACGGGTGAGATTTCGGCTATTCATCTCTCGTGTTTTCTAGCCAATCTAAATGTCCTGATTTTTGATTGGGCATTGCGCCAGAAAATTGGTGGGACGCATCTTACTTTCTTCATCCTCCGCCAACTCCCTATTTTTCCCCCCACTGCCTACACCCCCGCCGATCTCGCCTTCATTGTGCCGCGCGCACTGGAACTGACCTATACTGCCTGGGATCTCAAGCCCTTCGCCGACGATGTGTGGAACGAAGCTGATGACGGGCTGCGGGCAGCCATCCATGCTGCGTGGGATGCAAACCGTATTGCTGTCGGCAGGCATGAATGGCGCCTGCCATCCTGGATCAGCGCTTACCCGGAGATCGAAACCAACCCGCAGAAGGGCATCCCCTTTCCGCCCTTTCGCTGGGACGAAGACCGCCGCGCGGTGCTGCGTGCCGAACTCGATGCGTACTACGCCCAGCTCTACGGCCTGACGCGCAAGCAACTGCGCTACATCCTCGACCCGGCGGATTTGACCGAACGCGAACTTGCCGACATCCTCGATCCGTGGGAAGAGGTGCGCGACCTGCTCGACCCGGCGGGGTATGCTGCCCGTGTTGCCGCTAGCACCTTCCCCGGCGAAACCTTTCGCGTGCTGAAGGAGAAGGAACTGAGTCAGTTCGGCGAATACCGCACGCGGCGGCTGGTGCTGGAGGCGTGGGAGAAGCTGGCGCAGCACTCAATAAAAGCTTAGAATACACATAGATCTGCATTTCTATACACACAAGTGGCTCCTCATGCGCACCAACATCGTCCTGGATGACGACCTGATCGAGCGTGCCCGCCAGGTAACCGGCCTCAAGACCAAGCGCGAGGTGATTCACGAAGCGCTGCGTGTCCTGATTCGCCTACACGAGCAAGCTGAGATCCGCAACTTACGCGGCAAGTTGAAATGGGAGGGCAATTTGCAGCAGCAACGCCTGTCGTGCCTGCAGGAGTGAGGATGATCCTGGTGGACAGCACCATCTGGATTGATTACTTCAACGGCATTTCATCGCTTCACACCGACTATCTGGATTGGGCCCTGGATCAAACTCTTATCCTGGTGGGCGACCTGATTTTGGCAGAAGTCTTGCAGGGCTTTCGCAAAGATGCCGATTTCGAGCAGGCTCGCTGTGCTCTGGTGAAATTGCATCAGGTGCAAATGGTTAACCCCTCCCTGGCGGTGAAAAGTGCGCAGAACTTTCGCTTGTTGCGTCGCAAAGGCGTGACGGTGCGCAAAACAATAGACAGTTTGATTGCCACTTGGTGCATTGAGAACAATGTTCCGCTCCTCCACCACGACAGTGACTTCGATGGCTACGAGGCGCATCTAGGATTGCGGGTTATTCGTCCATGAGGCGGAGGTGGCCTTCTGCAGACCAGTTTTCTCTTGACATGCCCCCTGCCTAAAGGCAAGGGATTCTGGTTCCTGCGTTCGGAGAACGCTGCAGCCGTCGGCGGGTACTGGAGGTGTGGGGGAAGCCGGCGCATCGCCGATCCCACTTCGGAGATATCTTTTTGCCGTTCAGCGGGCCGTAGATCTTGGTGGGTGCGGTTTCAAACACCACTTGCGGCATCTTCAAGCTAGGCTTGAGCTAACCAAGCGGGCCTTAAGGGCAGATTCGATGTCCACCATCTTTGATCTCCACGCCACTGTTCTGGACGACTATCGCGATTTTGTCCGCTCCTTTTTTCTCATTGGCGACCAACGGGCGCAAGCCTTTGTGAATCAAGCTCTAGAGGAAGGGATCCACCTCTGGCCAGAGCCTCTCATCCAGCTAAGCCCTGTTTATGTGCCCGGCCCAACCGTTGACGAGCTGGCCGAGGCCGGGCGCATTGCCCAAGAAACAGCCCGCATTTTCCGCTTTGAAGATGGCAGGCCCTTTCGCCTCTACCGCCACCAGGAGGAGGCCATCGAGAAAGCTCTGGCCGGGGAAAGCTTTGTGGTAACCAGCGGCACCGGCTCCGGCAAAAGCCTTTGCTACTTCCTGCCCATTCTCGACAACTGGATCCGCCAGGGGGGATCCCGTCATCAGGTGGTGGCCATTGTGGTCTACCCCATGAATGCCTTGGTGAACTCTCAATACCAGTCTTTGCAAGCCCTGTGCGAGCGGTACGAGCGCAACTACCATCGCCCTTTTCCGGTGCGCTTTGCCAGATACACCGGGGAAACTTCGGAAAACGAACGAGACCAGCTACGGCGGGATCCACCTCAAATTCTGCTCACCAACTATGTGATGGCAGAACTCCTCCTGGTTCGTCCTGAAGATCAGCGGTTTTTGAATCCCGAGATGGGAGGGCTGCGCTTTCTGGTCTTTGACGAGCTGCACACCTACCGGGGTCGGCAAGGGGCGGATGTGGCCATGCTGGTTCGCCGCCTAAAAGGACGCTGTGGGGCCAAGAACTTGGTGCATATTGGCACCAGCGCCACCATGATCTCCCGACCAGAAGCCGACGCCCAGGAGCGCCGCCAGACTGTAGCCGCCTTTGCCAGCCGCTTTTTCGGCCATCCCTTTGGGCCGGAGCACGTCATTGAGGAAACCCTGGCCCCCCTCACCGAGGGCGGCCCACCCACGGTGGCAGAGCTGAAGAGCGCCCTGGACTTGCCTTGGCCTACAAACCAGGCCGATCTGCGCCGCCATCCCCTGATGCGCTGGCTAGAGTATGAGCTGGGCCTGGAGCAAAGTCCCGATGGCAGCTTCAGGCGCCGCGTGCCCAGGGAGCTTTCCAAGGTAGCCGCCCAACTGGCCGAGGTGGCCGCCAGGGATCCCGCAACCTGCGCCAAATCCCTGCGCCAGTTTCTGGCCCATGCCAGCAGCCTCAAAGAGGGCAGCACTTGGGGAGTCGCCTTCAAGCTGCACCAGTTTATCTCCCAGGGCCGCACCCTGTACGCCACCTTGGAGAGCCGGGAAAAGCGGCAATTTTCCCTGGAAGGGCAAATGCAAGCTGGGGAAGGGAAGCTGTTTTTCCCCGTCAAGTTCTGCCGCCAGTGCGGGCACGACTATTACCATGTCTTGAAGGCAAGGGGGCAGTTTTTGCCCTATCCCATCGGAGAAGAGATGGAGGAGGCTGAAGACCAGCAAGCCGGCTACCTGAGCCTGGATCCCGTTGAAAACGAGTGGTCGCCAGAGCAGATCCCTGAAGATTGGTACACCCCTGAGGGCAGGCTCAAGCCCAACTGGAAAAGCCGCGTCCCCCAAGCAGTCTGGGTGCGCCCCGACGGATCCTTTTCCGAGCAACCCCAGGCGGAGGCCCAGAAGATGTGGTGGCAGCCCCAGCCTTTTTCCCTCTGCTTGGCCTGCGGCGAGTACTACACCGCCCGCGAGCGGGAGTTTGTCAAGCTGGCTTCCCTCTCCAGCGAAGGCCGCTCCAGCGCCACCACCACCCTTGCCACCTCTCTGTTGCGCCATACGGCCCAGACGCAAGCGGCTCGCGACAAGCTTCTGACTTTTACTGACAATCGCCAAGATGCCTCGCTACAAGCCGGCCACTTCAACGACTTTGTCCATGTGGCCCTCCTGCGGGCCTCGCTGTATGCCGCCCTGCAGCAGAAAAAAGAGTTGGGCTTCGCTGAAGTGGCCCGAGAAGTAGTGCGGGCCTCAGGTCTTAGCCTTGCTGACATTGCCCAGAACCCCTCCTTGGATCCCCAGTCTTCCCTTGCTCAGGACGTTTGGCAGACCTTTACAGACCTGACAGAATACCGTCTCTACGAAGATCTGCGGCGCGGCTGGCGGGTCACCCATCCCAACCTGGAACAGGTGGGGCTGCTGAAAATCGAATACCGCGGGCTCAAAGAGCTTTGCCAAAGCCCTGCCCTGGCTTCCCTTCACCCCTGGTTTGGCCAAGCAACCGTTGGCGAGCGAGAGGGCCTGCTGCGGGCCGTATTGGATCAGTTTCGGCGGAAATTGGCCATCGATGTCCGTCTGCTCGAGAAAGAACCCCAGAGAACGCTGCGCCGGCGGGCCGAGCAACATCTCAACGAGTTTTGGGGCCTAGAGGAGCATGACGAACTGCGGACGGCTAGCTACTTTGTTCGCCAGAGCCAGTCCCGGCAGGACTTGCAAGTTCATAGCTTGGGCCCCCGCAGCGCTATTGGGCGCTTTCTCATCAAGTATCTCGAGCTGACCAGAGAAGCTTACGACGAGCTTCTGGGATCCCTTCTCTCTTTGCTGGTCGGCTATGGCCTGTTGAGATCTCACCAGAGAAATGGCCAAGAAGCCCATCAACTGGATGCCGGATGTCTCCTCTGGTGCTTGGGAGATGAATCTGCCCCCCTTGCGGATCCCTTGTATTCCCGCCGCGCTCGGCAGGAGGGCTACGCTGCCCCCTCCCGCTCTGTCAACTTCTTCTTCCAACGCCTGTATCGAACTGGAGCAGTAGGGCTGGGATCCCTGGAGGCTAGGGAGCACACTGCCCAAGTGGTTCGGCCAGGAGAGCGGGAGCAGCGAGAAAGGCGCTTTCGCGGGGAGGATCAAGCTCGACGCCTTCCCTATTTGGTGTGCTCGCCAACCCTGGAGTTGGGGGTCGATATTGCCGATTTGGATCTGGTACATCTGCGCAACGTCCCTCCAACGCCGGCCAACTACGCTCAGCGCAGTGGACGCGCAGGCCGCCAGGGGCAACCGGGGCTAATCGTAACGTATTGCAGTGCTTTCAACAGCCACGACCAGTACTACTTCCGCCGCCGCGCCGAGATGGTGGCCGGTCGAGTGCGACCTCCCCGCCTGGATTTGGCCAACGAGTCCCTAGTGCGGGCTCACATCCACGCCGTTTGGCTGGCCCGCGTGCGCCTGCCTCTGGGCAATTCCATCGAAACCGTCATTGACTTGGATCATCGGGAAGAGCTGCCCCTCAGAGAGATGGTGGCCCAGCAAATCCAACTAGGGGAGGCCGCCCGGCGAGAAGTGGAGGAGCAAGTGCAGGAGCTGCTGGCCGCCGACCGGGAACTCCTAGACAGAAGTGGCTGGTTTAACAAGCGCTGGATCCGGCAGGTTATTGAAGAGGCGCCACGCGAGTTTGACCGGGCCTTTAACCGCTGGCGGGAGCTGTATCGGGCCGCCACCCAACAGTTGGAAGCTGCTCACCAAGAGCTCCAAACAGCTCGCCAAAGGAAAAGCCAGCAGAAAGCTGAGCGCCGCCAGCAAGAAGCCCTGCGCCAGCGCAACTTGCTGTTACAGATCGATACCCAGCGGGAGGAAGGTGACTTTTACCCCTACCGCTATCTGGCCAGCGAGGGGTTCCTCCCTGGCTACAACTTTCCGGCCTTGCCCGTGCGGGCCTGGGTGCCCCGCGGCAGCGAAGGGGAGTTTATCGCCCGACCCCGGTTTTTGGCCGTTCGGGAGTTCGCACCCCACAACTTCCTCTACCACGAAGGCTGCCAGTGGGAATCGGTGGCTTTTCAGGCTCCGCCCGGCGGCCTGGAGGAGCGCAAAAGTACTCAAAAGCTCTGCTTGAGTTGTGGAGCTTTTGCGGATCCCTGCCTGGATTGCTGCCCCGTCTGCGGCACCCAGTTCGATGGGCAAAACAGCCGGCTGACCCATCTCCTCGAAATGCCCAACGTGCGCATGCAGCGCCGGGATCGCATCACAGCCGATGAAGAAGAACGGCGGCGGCGGGGATATGAGCTGCAGACCTTCTTTCAGCTTGCTCCCAAAAGTTCCGGCTACCGCGTTCAAGCAGCCGATGTCCTAAGGGGGCAAACCCAACTGCTTCACTTGCGCTATGCCCCAGCCGCCACTCTGCTGCGTATTAACTACGGCTGGCGAGGGAGTGGAGGGCAGGGCTTTCTGGTCAACTTTGACACTGGCGAAGTTCTCTCTCGAACTCAGATCCAGCAGAGCAGAACTGGCTCTTCCGACCCAACACGTTTGCAGCGCGTCTGCCTGGCGGTGCGCAGTACTCAAAACCTGTTGCTGGTGCGCCTGGTTCAACCAGGTCTAGGGGATCCCCAGACCTTGGAGACCAGCCTGCGCTACGCCCTTAAGCGGGGGATCGAAGAGACTTTCGAGCTGGAGGAGTCGGAGCTAGCCGCCGAGTCCATTGGCCAGGGATCCCATCGGGCTATTCTCCTCTATGAGACGGCAGAAGGAGGAGCCGGCGTCCTGCGTCGGCTGGTGGAGGAGCCAGAGGCTCTTGCGGAGGTGGCTCAGGCGTCTCTGGAGATCTGCCACTTCAGACTTTCAGAGGCCGGGGTTCAAGATCTCCGGCCTGAGTGCCGGGCAGCCTGCTATGAGTGCCTGCTGAGCTATGCCAACCAGAGGGAAGCGCTGGAGCTTGACCGATACAAGATTCGGGATCTTTTGGGTGAGCTGGCCCACAGTCGCACTGACCCAGGCAGCTCCCGACAAGAGCACTTGGATTGGCTACGCCAGCTCGTTGACCCTCGGTCTGAACTGGAGCGCAGGTTTCTCGAGGCGCTGGCAGAAGGAGGGTATCGATTGCCTGACGATGCCCAGAAGTCCATCAGTGAGCCCCGCTGTGTTGTCGATTTCTTCTATGACCCCAATATCTGCGTCTTTTGTGATGGCGCAGTCCACGATGAGCCAACTCGAGCCGAGCAGGATCGCCAACTGCGGGCTCAGCTCCTAGAAGGCGGCTACCGCGTGATTGTCCTGCGCTACGACCAGAATCTTCAGGAGCAACTGGCTCGCTATCCAGAAGTGTTTGGCCAGGGGAACTGAGAAAACCCTCAGTCCTGCTGGTGGGAAAATTGATAAGCGCCCACAAAGGCCAAGATCACCGCCAAGCTGCCCAAAACCCCAACCGTGTACCAGGGAAACTGGGAGAGGGGCTGATAGGCAGCCGCCCGCATGCCGATGCTGGCGTAGGAGAGGGGCAGGCAGTAGACCAGCACCTGCAGGTAGGTTGGCAACTGGGCGGGATCGAAAAAGGTGGCCCCCAGAAAAGACATGGGGGTAATCAAAAAGTTGGTGAGCACTCCCACACTCTCCAGGCTGGGCACCTTCAAGCCAGCAATTACCCCAATGCCGGCAAAGACGGCGCAATCCAAAAGTAGAACCAACAGCGACAAGGGGTGAAGCAGGCCCCAGGCCCCCGTACCCAGCACCCCCACCGCCAACACCCCCAAGGCCGTCAGCAGGCCGCGGGCAATGCCCGCCAGCACCTTGCCCAGATGCAAAGACAAGGGGTGCACCGGCAACAGCAGCAGCTCTTCAAAGCTCTTGGTAAATAGCCGCGATCCACAAATGGAGAAGGTGGTGCCGGCAAAGCTGATGGTCATGGCTGAAAGAGCCACCATCCCCGGCAAGATAAAGCGCAAATAAGAACCTGCCGCCGTGGATCCGGCCACCTCGGCCAAAGCTTCGGCCCGCAGGGATCCCCCCAAGCCCACCCCAAAGGCGACAATGTAGATGAGGGGGGCCACCAGACCTGAGGCCACCACCTGCCAAACTCGCCCCCGCAGATCCAGCCAGTCCCGCCAGAAGATGGTTAAACTGTCTTCCCAAATTTGCTGATAGGGTAGGGTCAGGGCACGGTTCACCATACGTTTTCCTCGCCGTTCACGGGTTTTGGGCTTGCCGTCTTGTGTCCGATTTTCTGCCACCACTCCGGTTGGGCACCGTTGGCTAATAGCCGTAGTAGTTGGAACGCCACCAAGCCACCGGCAGCGCCAACGCCTTGCTTAGGGTGGATACGTAGGCGCGAGTGCGAAAAACCTGGTAGTGGTTGCGCTCGATGGCGTTGAGGATCTGCCGGTAGAGCATCAGAGAAGCGGCCACCGGCCAGCGGGAGTCGGGTTGCAGGGTGGGGATCCCCCGTTCGGCCTGGGCGTAGAGCTGTCTGGCCCGTTGGATCTCGTAGTCCATTAGAGCCATCCAGCGCTCGTCGATAACATAGTCAAACAAATCCCGCTCAGAGTAGTTGAAGCGGCGCAGATCTTCGAGGGGGATGTAGATCCGTCCGCGGCGGGCATCTTCCCCCACATCCCGCAAAATGTTGGTGAGCTGCATGGCGATCCCCAAGGCCACCGCCTCTTCGCGGCCATCCCGGCCCGGCACAAATCCCATGATCTCCGAGCACATCAGGCCCACCACCCCGGCCACGCGGTAGCAGTAGACGCGCAGATCTTCCCAGGTGGCGTAGCGCCGCGTATCCAAGTCCATGCTCTGCCCCAGCAACATCTCGCGAAACGGCTCGATGGAGAGGCGGTAGGCGCGGATGGTGTGGATAAGGGCCAGGTCGGTGGCAACCTGAGGCTCACCCCCCTGGAACAGGGACTCCAGATGGGATCCCCACTGCTCCAACTTGCTGCGGGTGACCTCCACCTCTGCCTGGCTGGCCTCTAGCCCATCCAACAACTCGTCCGTTTGCCGCAGCCAAGCATAGATCGCCCAGATGGCCCGCCGTTTGGGTCGGGGCAAGAGCAGGGATCCCAAGTAAAATGTCTTGGCGTGCTTGGCCGTGATCTGGCGACAGAGGGCAAAAGATTGCTCAAGCGGACTCATCTGGCTGATCTCCAGGGGCGCAGGGCCAGGATAGAGAAGGAAGGGAAACGGCGAGGGCACATATCAACACTACGGGAAAGCGGACGCCGTGGATAGCCCAGAAGAGGTTATGGGGGAAGGGATTCAAAGGATCTTATTAAAGAGGCCGACGGCGGAGAGCTAGACCCCCGCTGCTGCCAAAGTCGAGGCCGAGACAGAGGCAGGTTGAAACGGGATCCCTTGGTTGATGGCCTCCGCCGCCCACTTGCCGGAGAGGATGGCCCCCTCCATGCTGCCCAGGAAGGGCTGTAGGGTGTAGCTGCCCGCCAAGAAGAAGTTGGGAATGGGGGTAACTTGGGTGGGACGATATTGCTGTCTGCCGGGGGTGGCCTTGTAAACCGAGCGCGGCGTTTTCACCACCACCCATTTGCGCACGCGAGCGGGGTTGGGGCCGGTGAGGTGCTGGGGAAAGAGTTTTTTCAACTCCTCCAGCGTGGCGGCCAAGATCTCCTCGTCGCTGCGTTCAATCCACTCGGCGGCAGGGGCCAGCACCAGTTCCAACATCGATCGCTCCGGATCGGCGTAGGCACGGCAGGTGTTGCTCATGTCGGCGTACACGCTCAACAGCGGCGAGCGGGAAAACAGGGAGTGATCGATGTGGGTGAGCTTGCGGTCAAACCAGATCTGCAGGCTGATCACCGGCACCCCTTCCAGTTCCTGGAGCTGCTGAAAATAGGGGATCCCTTGCCATTGGGGCGGCAACAGCTCCTTGAGGGCATCCACCGAAAGGGCCGAGACATAGGCATCGGCAGTAACCTCCACCGGCCCAGAGGGGGTGGCCAAGCGAAACCCGGCCACGCTGCCGTCAGGGTTGAGACGAATGTCCTGCAACGCCGCGTTTAGATGAACCTCCCCCCCACGGGCCACAATGTAGTCCACCATCGGCTGACACAACCGCTCTGGGGGAGCGCCGTCTAGGTAGGCAATTTTGGAGCCATCCTTCTGCTGCAAAAAGCGGTTCAGGGCGGTCAGGGGCACCATCGCCGAGATCTCATCCGGGTTGATGAAAGCCAGGGCTTTGGAAACGGCGATGAAAATATCGGTGTTGACCCGCTCATCGATGCCCTGTCGCCGCAGCCATTCCAAGAGGCTGTAACGATCCATCTGCTCTACATAGCGCTGGCCGCGAATCATGGCCGGCACCAGCCCCAGGGCAAACTTCACCTTTTCCCCCCAGGTGAGCATGTCGTTGTTGCGCAAGATGCCGACAATGGCATTGAAGGGGGCGGGAATATCCGGCAGGTCGAAGCGGGAGTAGGTGCCCGGCTTGTCCGGCTGGTTGAAGATCAAGCTGTGCTGTTTCCACTGCAGGCGGTCGGAAATGCCCAGCTCCGCGAACAGTTGCAAGGTGTTGGGGTAGGCGCCGAAAAAGTTGTGGAGTCCCGTCTCCACCCAGTCGCCATCGGCATCTTTCCAGGCAGCCACCAGGCCACCCAAAACATCCCGCCGCTCGAAGAGGAGCGGTTGATGCCCGGCATCACAGAGATACTTGGCACAGGCCAGCCCGGCTAGCCCGCCTCCGGCAATGGCAACGCGCATGAGGGTAACGGCAAAGCAACACTTTCATTCTATTTGCAAACCGTTACAATCGCTGAGGCCAAGGGTCAGACGGAAGGCCAACCCGGCACCAGCAGCAGGACAAGGGGATCCCTGAGCCCATCGGTCTCGCTGCCGGGATCCCAATCGCTGGTAGGATACATACGGAAGAAAAAGTAAAGATTTTCCGCAGTCCGGGGGGAAAGACAACGATGGCCAAACAAACACTGGGATCCCTGCTGTCATCCGGCTTTGATCTGGCCGGCAAGCGTGTGCTGGTGCGAGCCGATTTCAATGTCCCCTTGGACGCCCAGGGCAACATTACCGATGACACCCGCATTCGGGCTGCTCTGCCCACCGTCCAGGCCCTCATCCAAGCGGGCGCCAAAGTGATCCTCGCCAGCCACCTGGGCCGCCCCGTCAAAAAAGACAAAGAGACAGGCGCGGTTAAGATCGCTCGCGAGGGCAATAGCCTAGCCCCCGTGGCCACCCGTCTTTCTCAGTTGCTGGGCCAGCCGGTCGCCTTTGCCCCCGATTGCATTGGCCCCGAGGCCGAGGCAGTGGTGAACGGCCTGACCCACGGGCAGGTGGCCCTGCTGGAAAACGTTCGCTTCTACCCAGAAGAGGAAGACAACGACCCGGAATTTGCCCGCAAGTTGGCCTCACTGGCGGACTTGTTCGTCAACGACGCCTTTGGCAGTGCCCACCGCGCCCACGCCTCTACTGCCGGCGTTACCGCCTATCTCCAGCCTGCTGTGGCTGGCTACCTGGTGGAAAGGGAGCTGCAATTCCTCTCCGGCGCCATTGAGGATCCCCGGCGGCCCTTGGCAGCCATCATCGGCGGCTCCAAAGTGTCCAGCAAAATCGGCGTCATCGAGAGGCTGCTGGAGAAGGTGGATAAGCTCCTCCTCGGCGGCGGCATGATCTTCACCTTTTACCAAGCCCAGGGCCTCAAGACCGGCAAATCCCTGGTAGAAACCGACAAGCTGGATCTCGCCCGCTCCCTGATGGAAAAAGCCAAAGAGCGGGGGGTGGAGCTGCTGCTGCCGGTGGATGTGGTGGTAGCCGATAGGTTTGACAAAGATGCCCAGGCCCAGACCGTTTCCATCCACGCCATCCCCGAGGATTGGATGGGCTTGGACATCGGCCCGGAATCGATCAAAGCCTTCCAGGCTGCCCTGCAGGGGTGCCAAACCGTGGTCTGGAATGGGCCAATGGGCGTGTTCGAATTCGACCGCTTTGCCCTGGGCACAGAAGCCATTGCCCGCACCCTGGCCGATCTCACTCAAGCGGGAGCCACCACCATCATCGGCGGGGGAGACTCGGTGGCTGCCGTGGAAAAAGTGGGCCTGGCCGACAAAATGACCCATATCTCCACCGGCGGCGGAGCCAGCCTGGAGCTATTGGAAGGGAAGGTGCTGCCCGGCATTGCCGCTCTCACAGAAGCGTAGGTTCCTCCTTCGGGTCGCAGCCCCTCCAATCCAAAAACCAAGCCAAAAAGTAGGGGCTGGATTCAGCCCCTCCTAACTTTAGTCGGTGTAGATCGCTGCAGCGATGGCGAGACAGGATCCGGCTTAGTGCATCACCACTTTAACGTTGGCGTTGTTCAAGCCAGGACGCTTCACCTCGGCCAAGGTCTTGTTGACGGCGTACTTCTGGTTGATGGAGTTGATCAACTCGGTCTGGTTGTGCTTCTTGGCCACGCCCCACAAATCGGCAATCAGGTCGTAGGAACCGTCGGGATTCTTCGACCAGCCCAGATCGTAGTCGCCTTCCAACTGAGCCACGATGTCAGCGCGAACACGCTGGCCGTTGTAGCCACGCACGTCGGCGTTCAGCTTAACGGTGTAGCCGAGATCGCGCAGAGAGTTGATCAGGATTTGGCTATCGGTGATCTTGGTACGCAAGGTGCTAAAATGAGACATGGTGTTTCTCTCCTGTGTGTAGGGGTTGGAACATCAACACAAACAATGGGCACTGTTCTTTGGGGAAGGTTTGGGCTTTGCCGTCCCTGCCTCTGCCAAGGTAGTCTTGGCTCCTCACCTCCTCCTAGAACTCCAGCCGCTGGTACTCGGCTACAGAGGCTGCTGCAGGCCGAGCCCGCTGCTGGGCCCATTCCCTCAACGCTACCACTTGCTCCGTCATGGTGCGAGATAGCGGTTGAGTTGCTTTCGTTGCTGCCAAAATGTCCAGTTGGGTAAATTCGCGGTTCTGGGCAAACGCTTCGTACATGGCAGCAATCAAAACTTGTTCGATCTCCGCGCCGGAGAAGCCTTCACAGGCTGCGGCCAACTGGCGCAGATCAAAGCGGCTGATGTCGCGCCGCCGCTTCTGCAGGTGGATCCGAAAGATCTCGATGCGCTCGTTGATGTTGGGCAAGTCCACGAAGAAGATTTCGTCAAAACGGCCCTTGCGCAGGAATTCACCCGGCAGACGATCCACACGGTTGGCCGTGGCCATGACAAAAACCGGCGAGCGTTTCTCCTGCATCCAGGTCAGGAAGGAGCCAAAGATGCGGCTAGAGGTGCCCCCGTCGGAATCGCTGGAGCCTGCTGACCCGGCAAAGGCTTTGTCCAGCTCGTCGATGAAAAGGATAGCAGGGGCAAGAGATTCAGCAGTCCGCAGGGCACTACGCAGATTTGCTTCCGATTTGCCCACCATGGAGCCATCATAAACGCGGCCCATGTCCAGACGCAGCAGGGGCAGGCCCCAGAGACGGGCAGTGGTCTTGGCGATCAGCGACTTACCGCAGCCAGGCACGCCCAGGATCAGCATACCCTTGGGTTGGGGCAGTCCATAGGCGCGAGCTCGCTCGGTAAAAGCTTCAGAGCGTTGCAGCAACCAGCGCTTCAGTTCTTCCAGACCGCCCACGGCGTCGATGGTCTCATCCTCTTCGATAAACTCGAGAATGCCGTTGCGGCGAATGAGCTGCTTCTTCTCAGAGAGGATGATGTCTACTTCCGCCTCGCTGAGACGACCGTGCATCACCACGGCCTTGCGGTAGACTTTCTCTGCTTCGTCTTGTGTCAGGCCCAGGGCTGCCTTGAGCAGCTTTTCGCGGGTGTCGGGAGCCAAGGGTAGAGAGCGCGGGATCTGCTCCAGTTGGCGGTTGAGGGTGCGCTCCAATGTGGCCATGTCCGGCAGGGGGAAATCCACCACCGAGATGTCTTTCTCCAGTTCGACGGGGATCACCTGCACCGGGGACATGAGAAGGATAGTTTTGTGGGATCCCTTCAGGCTGGCAATAGCATCCCGCAGCCAGCGCTTCACCTCGGTGTTGTCCAAGAAGTCATGTAGGTCTTTGAAGACGCAGATGGCGGGATCCTTTTGCTCCATTACCCACTGGATGGCGGGCTGGGGGGATTGGGTGTTGTGCTGGGTGAGGCTGCGGGGGTTGCCGTATTCGACGATGCCGTGGGTAACTGTCCAAATGAATAGGCGTCGCTGGGGCTTGAGGGTGCGGGCAATCGCTGCCAGAGCCGCCTCGGCCCGTTCCTCCTCTGGAGTAAGCAGGTACAGCAGTGGGTATTGAGCTTGAATGAGGATGCTTAGCTCTTGCATGGGAAACACCAACTGCAGAGGGGAAATTTCAGGAGCCGCCAGAACGGTTGAAAAATGGGGTTCGAGTTGCCTAGGTATTGGATTGCACTTGGGAGTACGCCCTTGTTGGATGGATTTTGAGAGGATTTTAGAAGCCTTCTGTGTTGCTGTCTGCTCCTATCAGCTCAAGTTCCTGAAGGGGGCCCGCTTGGGAGCGTTCTAGCAGGGTACCAGAGCATCCTGCCGTTGCTCTTCCGAGCCAGCAGCCGATCCCCAGTATTCTGGCTCCACCTCTTCAAGGATGGCTTCGGCAGCCGATGTCTGGTGCAGGGAAACCACCTCTCCATCGCGGATAACAAATGGGTGACTACACTTGGGACATTGATGGACACGATAGGCGCTACCTTGTACCCCTTCAATGACCTCTGGGTGAAGCAGATAGAAGGTAATGGCCTTCTCTGCCACTGCCGACATCGGCTCCCGCTCCACGGCAGCCCGAATCTTCAGATTCCGGTGCAGCTCAGGTGAGAGATACAGGGTCACCTTCTGCTTGGACTCTGTGCCTTCCACTACCTCTGGCCGATGATTCATGGCTAACCGCTTTCTTTGAATTGCTTGCCAAACTTGGGGCCTATCATAGCCAGTCTGCCGGCTTGACGGCAAGTTTTTAACAATCTGTAACAAACAATTTTCTTGATGGCCCTCTGTGGATACCTGCGGCTGGGGGAGTAGGCTAGGTGGAAGACAAGGAGCGGAATGTCCAATCCCTATGGAACGCTTGATCAACACCCTCAGCAAAAATTTCTCTAGCTGGGGCCGCCGTGCCCTGGTGCAGGCCAGCGATGGTTTGGCCAGCTTGAGAGACACTGCCGTGGATAACGGCAATCTGTTACTCTGCAAGGCTCGCATCGCGTTCGCGGATGCCAGCTTCACCACCCTAAAGGCAATTCGGTCTCGCTTTGGCGCCGGTCGCTGACGGTTGGGCAGAAGCACCCTGCTAGCCGCCCAGATCTTGCAGCCGATAGAGGCTGGCATAGAGCCCGCTGAGGGCCATGAGCTCGGCATGGGATCCCTGCTCCTTGAGTTCCCCCCGCTGCAGAACCAAAATGCGATCCACATTGCGGATGGTGGAAAGGCGGTGGGCGATGATCAGGGCGGTGCGATCCCGCAGCAGGGTGTCTAGAGCGGATTGCAGGAGGGCTTCGGTGCCCACATCCAGGCTGGCGGTGGCTTCGTCCAAAACCAAGATTTTGGGATCCCGCCACATGGCCCGCACAAAGCTGATGAGCTGTTTTTGGCCGCTGGAGAGGTTGCTGCCCCGCTCTCGCACAGGGGTGGCGTAGCCTTGGGGCAAATTGCGGAGGAAGTCATGCAGGTTGAGTTGGCGGGCGACCTGCTCCACTGCCGCTAGATCTGCCTTCTCTCCTAGGGTGATGTTTTGCTGGATATCCCCGGAAAACAAAAATCCATCCTGCAGGATTACCCCTAGGTGGCGGTGCAGCTCAGCCTGGGGGAGATCCCGAATATCAACGCCGTCAATGCGAATAGATCCCTGGGTTACGTCGTAGAGACGGCAGAGCAAGCGAATGATGGAGCTTTTCCCGGCTCCCGTGGGCCCCACCAGGGCCACTTTTTCTCCGGGGCGGATGGTGAAGGTGAGGTCTTTCAGCACCCACTCCCCGGGGTTGTAGGCAAACCAGACGTGCTCGAACTGCACCTCTCCCTTAGCATCGGGGGGTAGGTGGCGGGGCTGAGCGGGATCCCGGATGGCAACCGGCAGGCTGAGGATGGCGTCGATGCGCTCGACGGCGGTGAACCCCGCCTGTAGGGCCGTAAACTTTTCGGCCAACTGCCGCAGCGGGTTAAAAAACCGTTGTGAAAAGAGAATAAAGGCGTAGAGGCTACCGAAGGTGAGGGGTTCCCTGGGCAGGGGCAGGGATCCCGTCCATCCCCCTCCAAGTGAGCCCCTACCGGCTGACATCACCTGCTGCCCGCCCACCCAGAGCAAAGCCGCCACGGCCAGCCAAGACACCCACTCCAAAACGGCAGAAAGGGCAGAATCATAAAGGATGGTTTGATCCACTTCCCGGATGTAGCGGCGGTTCATGGTTTGAAAAATCTCGCTATTGAGCCGCTCCCGCCGAAACAGTTGCACCACGGTAATGCCCAAGATGTTCTCCTGGATCCAGGAGTTCAGCTTGGAGAGTTCTTCGCGCACGCGAAAGTTGGCATCCCGAAAGCGGCGCTGCAACTCGAGGACAACAGCGCTGATGGGCAGGACGATGAGGATTAGCAGCAAGCCCAGATCCCAGCGTTGGCTGAGCATGACCACCGCGATCACCCCCAGAGTAAACAGGTCGCTGACAATGCCGACGGCACCGGTGGAAAAGACATCCCCCAAGGCTTCCACGTCGCTGGTGATGCGGGTGATCAACTTGCCCACCGGGGTGCGGTCGAAAAACTGAGCCGGCAAGGCCAGAATGTGGGCGAAGAGATCGTCGCGGATGTCGCGGGTCATCAACTGCCCCAGCTTTTGGCTGACATACCCTTCCAGGGCTTGGAAGAGCCAGCGAACCAGTACCGTTAGGATCAACAGCCCCACATAGGGCCAAAGGTCGGAGAGGATCCCGGCCTCACCTCGTTCCAGCGCTCGGGCAATGGGGCCATCCAGAGCCCGCTGTAGGATCAGAGGCTGCACCGCATCCGCCAAGGCCAAAGGGGGCAGAAAGGCCAAGGCCGCCAACACCAGCCTGAGGTGCCGACGGGCATAGGGCCAGAGCAGCCGCAGCAGCCGCCAATCGCTTTCTCGCCGAGGGCGGGGATCCCTACTTAAATCGGTATCGGGGGGAGAGGCGGCAAGGCTCACAGGCTTACACCCGAGAACAACAAAGACAACTCATAGAGAGCACTGATCTACTCTAAGCGCTCTCCCTGAGGGAGAGGGAGTTTGGGATCCGCAAGGGTTTCCTCGCCATTGGGAATGGCTATAGCTGCACCCCTAATGGCTCTGGGACGGACGGAAAACTGGCCGCTTCAGGAGCTTCTGGCCGCTCGGTTCGGGCAGGCTGTAGGCAGCTTGATGAGGAGAAACCGGCAATGTCTTACTCAACCTCTTACTCCGTGTCTTACTCGAAAATCTTTTTCCCAGTTTGGGTGGCGGGGCTGCTGTTGTTGATCGGCGGCGGGATCCTGTTTGGCCTGTTGCGGGCTTTTGGGCTACCTATTGGGGAGCTGGCCGATTGGGCCATTGGGATCGCCAGCTTTTGGTGGCTGGTGGTGATCGTCACCCTTCCCTGGAACCTCTACTTTCAGGCCAAGGCCGTTCAGCAGGAGGCGGTTGTGTCTCAGGAACGAGGGATCCCGGTGGAAGATTCGACGTTTGCCTTCCTGCAAAAGCTCAGCCGCTGGTCGTTACGCATAGCCATTGCCCTGCATGGGCTGTCGGCTCTGGCTTTCTATGGCTTGGCCGTTGGGCAAGTCACCCCCATTGGCTACCCCAGCGCCGTGGCTGCGGTGTTGTTAACGGCTCTGCGCCCGGCCATCCGGGGCTACGAGTATTTGGCCGACCGCTTGGCCCAGTTGCAAGGGCAAATCCAGATCCCTCGCGAAGATGCCATCGAGTTGGCCGAGCGGATAAAGCAGTTGACACGCCAAGTCGAGCAGTTGCAGGAGCAATGGGATCCCGGCAAGCCCGGTTCTTGGGCCCAACAGGAGGAAGAAACCCGGCGCTACCTGCGGCAGGAGCTGGCCGCGCTCAAGGCCCAACTGGAACAGTTGCGGGCCAGCAACGAGCTAGACCACAGCCAACTGCGCCAAGAGACCCGCCAAGCTGTGACTCAGCTCAGTGTGGATAGCCAATTTCTCGGCCATGTGCGGGAGATCCTGCGCTTCATCAAGGAAGCCTAGCGGGATCCGTTGTTCAGCCCTTCCAACTGGGCGGCAAATTGAGAAGGAACCAGCTTGGTGCCCACGCCGGCATCGGTCAAAATCTCCAGCAGCAGAGAGTGAGGGGATCCCCCATCCAGAATGTGGGCCGCCCGCACCCCTTGTGCCAGGGCGCGAATGCAACACTGCACCTTAGGGATCATGCCGCCCCTGACCACACCTGTTTGGATAAGCTGGCGGGCCATCTCGATGTCCAGCAGGGTAATCAGGGAGCTGGGATCCTGGGGATCCCGGAGAATGCCAGGGGTGTCGGTGAGCAAAATCAGCTTTTCTGCCCCCAGAGAGGCCGCCAGTTCTCCCGCCACCGTATCGGCGTTGATGTTGTAGGCTTGGCCTGTCTCATCGGCAGCCACGCTGGAGATCACCGGAATCTGTCCACCTTCCAACAGGGTTTGCAGCAACTGGGGGTTGATGCTGCTCACTTCCCCAACAAAGCCGATCTCTGCCCGGCCCTGGGATCGCGCTTTGATCAAGTTGCCATCCCGCCCGCACAGCCCCACCGCCGATCCGCCGGCCAAGCTGATGAGCTGGACGATCTGCTTATTAACCTTGCCCACCAACACCATCTCCACTACTTCCATGGTGGCGGCATCGGTAACCCGCAAGCCATCCACAAACTTGAAGGGAATGTCCAGTTTTTGTAGCCAACTGTTGATCTCCGGCCCCCCCCCATGCACCAACACCGGGCGGATCCCCACACAGGCCAGAAAGACGATGTCTCGGAGCACCTCGGCCCGTCGCTCTTGGTGCACCATGGCTGCGCCGCCGTATTTGATGACAATAACGCGGCCCTGGTACTGCTGAATGTAGGGTAAAGCCTCGATGAGGATCTGCGCCCGCGTAAGGGGATCACACGCCGACCCGGTCGCCTCAGAAAGGGAAGAGTTGGTTTGCACTGCTGTAAGTCCCTAGAAGTCCAGAAAACCTGACCTAGAGTATCCCATTCTGCTTGCAAAGCAGATCTCAGGCTTTGGGCGTCAACTGGTGGTTTTTTTTCAAGCTCGCTTCCCCAACCCAAGGACAATTTGGTTGAGGAATCGCCGTCAATCTTCAGGTATGGAACGGGATCGCCAGCAAAGGCAATAGGGACAACCCCAACCAGGCCCAACCCCGAATGGAAGAAGAATGGGGTAGGGGATCGACGGGCCCTGACTCTGCCTGCTGCAGCAGGGCATCGATACGCTCCTGCAGCCGTTGCCCTGAGTCTGAACTCACGGCCATTGCAAAGCCAACCCAGGCCGCCGCCGGTTGCTCCACCACGCCATAGCCCACCACCTGCAGCAGGGCCTCTCCCAACAGCAAGGGATCCACCCGTTGGGCCGCCCAGCGATCCGCCCGCAGTTCCCGCAGAGTGAGCAATTCCTGCCAGAGGGCCTCGGTGTTGGGCAGCCAGCCGGTGAGGCGTCGCAGCCAGCCCACCCCAAACATCCACAGGGTGTCGCGGTAGTGGCGATGGGCTTCTTCGTGAGCGATTACAGCCCGCAAGTGCTCATCATCCAACTGCTCCAGCAGGCCGCGGCTGACCACCAACTGGGCATTCCACACCCCCACTTGGGCAGCAAAAGGGATCTCCAAATCCAGCACATAGGCCGGAGAGCCATGCAAATCCACATGGGCTAAAGCTTGCAGATGGGCACGTCGATAGGAGCGCCAGTATTCCCAAATCCAGTGCAAGGCCACGCCGCCGGCCACGGCCAGCAACAGCAGAGCACAGCCGTAGCAGAACCAGCCCCCCACCCCGGCCATTTGTCCCCACGGCCCCATCCAGGCCAAGGCCAAAGCAGTGGTCAGCAACAGCAGCGGGGGCAGCAAGAAGTGGATCCAAGCCCGCTGCCAACGTCGGCCCCATCCCCCACTCCTGTCCAGGCGCACCTGGGCTCGCCACAGGCAACTGAGGCCCAAGCCCAGCAGTAACATGCCCAAGTGGCTCATCGCGGATCCCTCCTGGCTTGACGGGCTGCCCGCAGCCGTTCGGCAATCGCCTGCAACTGGGACACACTGGCCTGATCCAGGCTATCGGCAAAGGCTGCCACCGTATCGGGATCCCCTACAGCCAAAAACTGCTGCAGGTGGGTGAAGGCCCTGAGGCTGGCCGCTTCCTGACGCGAAAGACGAGGCCGCCACAGCATGGGCAGATTCCGCCCTTGGGGATCGGTGCGGCGCTCACAGCTCACCCAGCCCTTCTGGCTTAAGCGCTGCAAAACTGTAGTCACAGAGGCATAGGCCAGCTCCCGATCCGGATCGGCCAAGATGCGCTCGTGGATTTGACGGGTGCTGGCACTGCCCAGATCCCAGAGGATGTCCAAGATTTCCGACTCCAGAGGGCCCAGCGACAGTTGCTTGGGACGATGCTTGGGCAACATGAGCCTTTGCCGGTGTAGGAATTTCTATCTAGCTAGATTAACTGTTGGAGTCTCAAGCCCCGCAGCCATTTTAAGGATCCGCTAAGCTCGAAGATGGTGGTTCTTCGTACTGTTTCTTCCCATGGCTGCTCCCACCTACCACACCATCACCTTCGGCTGCCAAATGAACCGCGCCGATACCGAGCGCATGGCCGGGATCCTGGAGTCCCTGGGGTATGTGGCCACCGAAGATGAGTTGCAGGCGGACTTAGTTCTCTACAACACCTGCACCATCCGCGACAATGCTGAGCAGAAGGTCTATTCCTACCTGGGCATCCAGGCACAGCGCAAGCGCAAGAACCCGGCCATCAAGCTGATCGTGGCCGGCTGTGTGGCCCAGCAAGAGGGGGAGAAATTGTTGCGCCGCGTCCCTGAGCTGGATCTGGTCATGGGCCCCCAGTACGTGAACCGCCTTGGGGATTTGCTGGCGCAGGTGGAAGCCGGAAACCAGGTGGTGGCCACCGATCCGGTTGAGATCCCAGAAGACATCACCAAGCCCCGCCGCGACAGCCAGGTCACTGCTTGGATCAATGTTATCTACGGTTGCAACGAGCGTTGTACCTACTGCATCGTGCCGCGGGTGCGAGGGCAAGAGCAGTCCCGACAGCCCCAGGCCATTCGCGCCGAAATCGAAGACGTGGCCAGAGCGGGCTACCGCGAGGTGACGTTGCTGGGGCAGAACATCGACGCCTACGGACGGGATCTGGATCCGAAAACCAACCTGGCCAGCTTGTTGCGCTTCGTCCATTCGGTGGAAGGTATTGAACGGATTCGCTTTGCCACCAGCCACCCGCGCTACTTTACCGAGGAGCTGATCGCCACCTGCGCCGAGCTGCCCAAAGTCTGCGAGCACTTCCACATCCCCTTCCAGGCGGGCAGCAACGAAGTGCTCAAGCGGATGCGGCGCGGCTACACCCACGAGCGCTATCGCCAGATCATCCAGCTCATCCGCCAATACATGCCCGAAGCGGCCATCAGCGCCGATGCCATTGTCGGCTTTCCGGGAGAAACAGAAGCCCAGTTCCAAGAAACCCTGCAACTGGTGCAGGATATCGGCTTTGACCAAGTGAACACTGCTGCCTACTCCCCCCGTCCCGGCACCCCTGCCGCCGAGTGGCCCGACCAGGTGCCTGAAGAGGAAAAAAGCGACCGCCTGCAACGGCTGAACCGACTGGTGGCCGAGGTGGCTGCCGCTCGCAGCGCCCGACTCCTAGGCCAGGTGCAAGAGGTGCTGGTGGAAGGCCCCAACCCGAAAAACCCCCGCCAGGCAATGGGGCGTACCCGCGGCAATCGCTTAGTGTTCTTTGAAGGGAATCCGGAGCAACTGCAGGGATCCCTGGTGCCGGTGCGCATTACCGCCACGCGAGCTTTTTCGCTGACCGGAGAGGCAGTTGCCGTTGGCACTATCGGCTGAAGATTATCTCTAAATTGCCAAGCCCACGACGAGGATCGAACTCGTGACCTCCCCCTTACCAAGGGGGTGCTCTACCACTGAGCCACGTGGGCAAACCCGATGGTGGGCCGAGTTGGATTCGAACCAACGTAGGCGTAAGCCAGCGGATTTACAGTCCGCCCCCTTTAACCCCTCGGGCATCGACCCATTGACACCGGTCTTTCATCATAGCAGAAGGTGTTGCCCAAATCAGACCTGCTCCCATCATCAGCCGCCTTAATCGAGAGGCCAGAGCTGGGAAGCCATCGGATCCTCGTGCAGACAATGAGGTGGCGCCAGAGCTGGCTACAGAGGGAAGCTGCCGGAAAAAGCCGGATCGGGTCGGGGCTGGACATTTTTCAAGACAAGCTGAACGCGGAACTTGATATCGTTGAAAACAGTCCTTCGGCCCCTGACTATGATTTCTACCCTCGGCACTCCTACCCATCCAGAGCAGACCCTTTCTCCCAACCAGTCTTTGCGCCCCTTGACCAGCCGTATCAACAGCCGGGGGCACTTGGAAATTGGGGGGTGCGACGTGGTGGAGCTGGTGCGCCAGTTCGGATCCCCTCTCTACATCCTGGACGAATGGACGCTGCGCCGCGCCTGCCAGCTTTACCGTGACACCTGGGCCCGCTGCTACGCCGGGGGATCCCGGGTTTTGTACGCCACGAAAGCCTGGAACTGCCTGGCCATCTGTGCATTGGCGCTGCAAGAAGGGCTGGGGTTGGATGTGGCTTCTGGCGGGGAGCTGTACACGGCCCTGCAGGCGGGGGCCAAAGGTGAAGATCTCTATCTGCACGGCAACGCCAAGTCTCTCGACGAGCTGAACTTGGCCCTGGAGACGGGCTGTACTTTGGTGGTCGATAGCCTGTACGAACTGCAGCAGGTGTCGGCCCTGACCACGCCCGCACGGCCAGCGCGGCTGCTCCTGCGGGTTAACCCTGGTATTGACGTCCACACCCACGAGTACATCCGCACCGGACAAACCGACAGCAAATTCGGCATCGGCCAATGGCAACTGCCGGAGGTGTTTGACTTTTTGGCAGCCCATCCCCAACTGCAGTGCGTTGGGCTCCATGCCCACATTGGGTCACAGATTTTTGATCTACAGGGCCACCGCGACCTGGCGGGGGTGCTGGCCCAGATCTGGCGGCAAGGGCTGGGCAGAGGGTTGCCCCTACAAGAGCTGAATGTGGGTGGGGGCCTGGGGATCCGCTATGTCGAATCCGATGATCCCCCCTCCATCCCGGAGTGGGTGGAAACTGTGGCGACGGCGGTGCAACAAGCCTTTGCCCAGGCTGGGATCCCTCTGCCGAAAGTGCTCTGTGAGCCCGGACGATCTGTGATTGGGCCGGCTGCCGTGACCGCCTACACCCTGGGGGGGCAAAAGCGGATCCCTCCCAGTGATGACCTGCCCCAAGGACGCACCTACATCACCATCGACGGTGGTATGTCCGACAACCCCCGCCCGATCACCTACCAAGCCCGCTATACCGCCCTTCTGGCCAACCGACCAGAGGCAGAGGCCACGCAGCGGGTAACGGTGGCCGGCAAACACTGCGAGTCGGGGGATGTGCTGTTGAAGGATGTGCTTCTGCCCGCTCCAATGGCAGGAGAAGTGTTGGTGGTTTTGGCGACGGGGGCCTACAACTACAGCATGGCTTCCAATTACAATCGCTTCCCTCGGCCAGCCGCGGTGCTGGTCAACGAGGGAGAGGCCCAGTTGATTGTGCGGCGAGAAACTTATGCCGACCTAATCCGTCAGGATGTTCTGCCGGAGCGGTTGCTGCGTTGAAGGGGAGGATCGCCCATACCCATCTGGGCTAAGTAGAAGCACAGCCTTCCCTGGCAACGCCGACCACAGCCAACGCACCTCACGCGGGAAAGACTGGAAGATGGCCAGGAGGTGAGTGGTAGGCTGGTCTGGGGGCCGCAGTCAACAAGGGTTCTGGAGTTGAGAGGTTCTGAGGTACAGAACGGCACAGTCAGAAGGCCCGCAATGAGGGGAGCGTGAACGGGGTTTTTCGCCATGCTGGCGGCCTTATGGGCTTGGCTACAGCAGTTTAACTTTCTCAGCCTCTTGGACTGGGCTCTGGCTGTCTTTCTGTTGGCTTTGGCTCTCTACTACACCCGCGAAAGTCGTGCTGGGGTGCTGGTGAGGGGATTTATAGTGCTGCTGGTGCTGTACCTGGCCACAGCCTCTCTCCCCTTGGTTCACCTGATCTTGGATCGCCTGCTCCTGGGCGCAGCCGTAGCCATGGGCGTGCTCTTTCAACCGGAGTTTCGCCGGCTGCTGGAGCAACTGGCAAGAGCTATCCGCATGGAGTGGCCAAGCAACGCAGGCGACGACGAGGAGGATCCTGAGGAAGATTTGGTGGAAGAACTGGTGCAAGCGGTGCGAGAACTTTCCCAAAACCGCACAGGAGCGCTGATTGTCATCGAGCCAGAGCAGCCGATTGACTCGCGGGTCTTTACCGACAAAGGGGTACCTCTGCAGGCGCGGGTGTCGCGGGAGATCCTGCAGACCATTTTCCAGACTTCAACTTTGTTGCATGATGGGGCTGTGGTCATCCATCGGGATCGCATTCGCGCAGCGGGGGTAATCCTACCGGTTTCGGAGCGGGCCGCCTCTCGGCAACTGGGCACACGGCACCGCGCTGCGATGGGGATCACAGAGCAGACCAATTGCTTGTGTATTGTGGTCTCAGAAGAAACGGGATCCATTTCCCTGGCGGAGGGTGGGCGCATCGAGCGGCCTCTGACCAGTGCCAAGTTACACGAGCTGCTGGTACAGCGGTTGCGCAATCCCCGCGATGCCAAAAAACGAGATGCTCCGCTACGGGGATTGTGGGCCTACCCCTGGTTTCGCAATGGGCCGCTGCGCTGGTGGGGATCCCTCTCCGATCTAACTAAACTCTTTCGCAAACCTGAGAAAACCCTCCCGAAAGACTGATCCCCATGACCCTTTCTCCTGCCCATCTTCTGCACTTGCCTGCCGACCTGGATCCCCAGTTGTTGCCCCGCCATGTGGCGGTGGTGATGGATGGCAACGGGCGTTGGGCGCAAAAACGGGGTTTACCCCGCAGCGTTGGGCATCAGCGAGGGGTATCGGCCCTGAAGGAGCTGCTGCGCTGTTGCAATGATTGGGGGATCCCGGCCCTTACCGCCTATGCCTTCTCCACCGAGAACTGGGGCCGTGCCCGCGAGGAAGTGGATTTCCTCATGACGTTGTTCGAGCAGGTGCTGTGGCGGGAGTTGGGGGAAATGGTGCAGCAGGGGGTGCGCATCCAGTTTGCCGGCCAGTTGTCGGCTCTGCCCCACTCTCTGCAGGAAACCATCGTGCATGCGGTGGCCTGCACCCAGCACAACAAGGGCATTTGCCTGACGGTGGCCCTCAACTACGGGGGACGACAGGAGATCCTGCAGGCCTGCCGCTCCATTGCCACCTTGGTGCAGCAGGGGCTGCTGCAGCCGGATCAGATTGACGAGGCCCTCTTTTCCCAATTTCTCTACACCACCGGCTTATCGGATCCTGATCTGCTGATCCGTACCAGCGGCGAGATGCGCATCAGCAACTTCCTGCTCTGGCAGATGGCCTACACCGAGCAGTATTTCACCCCCATCCTCTGGCCGGATTTCGACCGAGCCGCTTTTCACCAAGCCTTGCTTAGCTATCAGTCGCGGCAGCGGCGGTTTGGCAGGTGAGGATGATCCCTGGTTGGATATCCGTTGCCAACCGGCAGCTAGCGCAGAAAGCTGGTCACCAACCACATCACCGTAAACGTGATCCCCACCAACAGCGCACCAGGAGCATCGCCACCGGTGAGAGGAAGGGCAATGCCGTAGGCCAACATCAGCCCCAGGCTCAGGCCCGCCAGGGCCAAGAGAAAAGCGCGAATGAAGCGGCGCTCTTTGCGGTACAGGAAATAGATACAAGCCATCAGCCCCAAGGCCAGTTGCAGCGAGGGGTACTCATCGGGAGCCAGGATAACCCAACCCCCCAGCCCACCCAGCAGCGCCGCAGGCCAGAGGGCATCGGCGGTAGAGGGGGTATCCAGCCAGCGGCTGACCCAGGGGGGATTTTGGGCAGCAGGGCGAGGCAAACTCAGCTCCGGCTCAGGATGGGCAGCCCGTTGTTCGGCGTAGCGAATGCGATCGGGAACGGCGATTTTGCCCTCTTTGCGCAGGCGCAGGCGCTGCATCAGGATGGCATCGTAGGCTTGCTCCACCCGCTCTTGCTGCTGTTCATCGGCGCCCAAGCTGGCCAGGAGCCGAGCCCGCGCCGATTGAATCTCTTCAAAAGAGGCTTCTTCGCTAATTCCCAACACCTGATACGGACTCATCTCAGCCATAGCGACCAGCCCTTTAACTCTCTATCACCTTAACCCAGCCTGCCCAACCTTCGATCCGGCTACGCGACAGGAACCGACAACGGGGATTGAGTTGCCCCATCCTCCAGGGATCCGGATTCGGAGGTCGAGGCAATTACTGCCTGCAGACATCGGGCTACATACTCGACCGCAGCGTAGGTGGTGGCTTTGCCAAGGCTAAGGCGAATGGATCCCAGTGCCTCGGCTTCCGAATAGCCCATGGCCAAGAGGATGCGGCTGGGGATCAGTTGGCCGCTGCTACAGGCGGAGCCGGCGCTAATGGCGATCCCCTGGCGGCTCAGAGCCCTGACCAGCACATTCCCCGGGATCCCCCCTGCGGCGCAGTAGCTGAGGTGGTGGGGCAGACGCTGCTCCAAATCCACAGGGCCGGTCAGCCGCAAACCGGGCACCTCCGCCAGCAACTGGGCCAAATGCCGTTGCAATTGCCGTAGGCGGGCCGTTTCTTGGGACAGCTCCTGGGCCGCCAGAGCCGCCGCCACTCCCAAGCCGACAATTCCCGGGATCCCTTGGGTACCGGCGCGCAGCCGCCGTTCTTGCCCGCCCCCCCGCAGCAGCGGTCGCAGCTCCACCCCTGGGCGCACGTACAGTGCCCCCACCCCCTGCGGCCCGTAGAGCTTGTGCCCGGAAAGGGAGAGCAGATCCACCGGCAGTTGTGTCAGATCCAACGGGATCCGCCCCACCGTCTGCACAGCATCGCTGTGGAACAGTACCCCAGCTTGGCGGCAGATGTGGCCCAGCTCGGCAATGGGTTGCAGGGATCCCACCTCATTTTGCCCGTGGACGATGGAGACCAAAACGGTGTTGGGCTGCAAGGCTCGGATTAAAGTCCGGGGATCCACCTGGCCGGCGGCGTTCACCGGCAGACGGGTGACCTGCCAACCCTGGGACTGCAACTGGCGGGCAGCATTTTCCACCGAGGCATGCTCCACACTGGAGAGGATCAGGTGCTGGGGAGTGGAGTAGCACTGGGCCACCCCAAAGAGGGCCAAGTTGTTGGATTCTGTCCCCCCCGAGGTAAACAGCAGCGCCTCTGGCTCACAGTTAAGCAGCTCGGCCACCTGTTGCCGCGCCCGCTCCATGGCCATGGCGGCCCGTTCTCCCCACCCATGCAAGCTAGAGGGATTGCCCCAGCTTTCCTGCATCGCCATCCGCATGGCCTCAATGACCTCGGGCCGGGGGGGAGTGGTGGCGCTGTGGTCGAAGTACAGGGTGGGATCCAGAGGCAACATGAAGACTTCACAACCCAGGACTCAATGTCCTCATCTTAGTGCGGGGTTGTGGTCGGCTCATACCCCTTGGCGCAGCCGTTCTAGCACCCCGCGATCTTCGAGGGTGGAGGTATCGCCACTGATGCCGGCGCCAGCCGCCAAATCCCGCAGCAAACGGCGCATGATCTTGCCGGAGCGGGTTTTGGGCAGGGCCTCGGTGAAGCGAATTTCGCTGGGGCGGGCAATGGCCCCGATTTCGGAGACCACATGTTGCATCAACGCTTGGCGCAGCGCTTCGCTGGGCTCATAGCCCTCCGACAGGATGACAAAGGCCACGATCACCTCGCCTTTGAGGTCATCTGGGCGACCGACCACAGCCGCTTCGGCAACTGCAGGATGAGACACCAAGGCCGATTCAAGTTCCATCGTGCCGAGGCGATGTCCTGCCACATTGATGACATCGTCCACCCGGCCCATCACCCAAAAATAACCGTCTTCATCCCGGCGGGCCCCATCCCCGGCAAAGTAGAAATACTGCCCATCTTGGGGAGGGATCCGCTCCCAGTAGCTGGTGCGGAACCGCTGCGGATCTCTATAGATAGTGCGCATCATGCCCGGCCAGGGGCGACGGATCACCAAATACCCCCCTTCGGGTGCCGGGTTCCCCTCCATATCGACAACATCTGCTTGAATGCCCGGAAAAGGACGGGTAGCCGATCCCGGCTTGGTGGCGGTAACCCCCGGCAAGGGCGAAATCATAATGCCGCCGGTTTCGGTCTGCCACCAGGTATCCACAATGGGGCAGCGCTCGTTGCCGATGACGGTGTGGTACCACATCCAAGCTTCGGGATTGATCGGCTCGCCAACCGTGCCCAACAGGCGCAGCGAAGAGAGATCATGCCGACGGGGCAGGGCGTCGCCACTTCTCATAAAGGCCCGGATGGCCGTTGGAGCAGTGTAAAAAATGGAGATGCGGTGACGGGCGATTAACTCCCAGAAGCAATCGGGCTTGGACGGTCGCGGCGCCCCTTCGTACATAAACACCGTTGCCCCGTTGGAGAGGGGGCCATAGACGATGTAGCTGTGTCCCGTGATCCAACCGATATCGGCAGTACACCAGTAGATGTCTTCTTCGTGCAAATCGAAGATCCACTGGCAGGTGATGTGGGTGTAGAGGTTGTAGCCGCCGCTGGTGTGGACAACGCCTTTGGGCTTGCCGGTGGTGCCGGAGGTGTAGAGGATAAACAGCATCGCCTCCGAGTCCATCGGCTCGGCAGGGCACGCTTCCTCCAAGCCAGGAGCCAGCTCATGCCACCAAACATCTCGGCCTGGGGTCATCGGCACGGCTTGCCCCGTCCGCCGCACCACCAAGACGTTTTCGACAGTGGGCACTCCCTCTGCCAGCGCCAAGTCCACCTGCGGCTTGAGGGGGACAATCGCATCTTTGCGCCAGCCCCCATCGGCGGTGATCACGGCTTTGGCTTCCGCATCCCGCAGCCGCTCCTTGAGAGCCTCTGCGCTAAAGCCCCCAAACACCACCGTATGGGCTGCCCCGAGCCGAGCACAGGCCAGCATGGCCATGACGGCTTCCGGGATCATCGGCATGTAGATCCCCACCCGATCCCCTTTTTGAATGCCCAGGGCCTTCAGGCCGTTGGCCCAACGGCAGACCTCGCGATGGAGCTGCTCATAGGTCAAGGTGCGAATGTCCCCCGGTTCTCCCTCCCAGATCAGGGCCAGTTTGTGGCGGCGGCCATTTTCCAGGTGGCGATCCAAGCAGTTGTAGCTGAGGTTGAGCTGTCCTCCCACAAACCACTGCGCCTGGGGAGGATCCCAGTGCAACACCTGCTGCCAAGGCTGAAACCAGTGCAACTCCTGCCGAGCCAGCCGTTCCCAAAAACCTAAGGGATCCGCCTCGGCTTCCTGACAAAGCTGTTGGTAGCGACTGGGGGTGATGCGGGCCTGTTGCACAAACGAAGGGGGCGGGGGGAAAAGGCGCTTTTCCTGCAGGATGGATTCGAGGGCGGGTTGAGACATGGTCAAAGATGAGTGAGGAAAAGAAGTTCTGCAACGCCCACAGAAGGGCGAGGGGATGGAATTGCAGTAGAATACAAATCCCGGCGAGGGTAGGGCAAGGGATGGGCAGGCAATCTCAATTGATTGTAAAGATTCTGAAGATTTTTTGAATGAGAAGTGGTTCAGGGGTATTCCCAGGCAGGGCTCAGGTGAAAAAGGTGGCACGTTGGCGGTGCATCACCACCGACTCCACCAAGCCGATGGCCAGAAAATTGGTCAGCAGAGCCGAGCGGCCATAGCTCAAAAAAGGCAAAGGCAAACCGGTAATGGGGGCCAGGCCGATGGTCATGCCGATGTTGACTACTGCCTGAAACAGGATCATTGCCAGCACCCCAATGGTGATCAGGGATCCAAAATTGTCCTTGGCCCCTTGGGCAATCCAGATCAGCCGCGCACACAGGATCCAGAACAGGATCAGCACCGTCAGGGTGCCCACAAAGCCCATCTCTTCCCCAATGGCGGAGAAAATGAAATCCGTGTGCTGTTCGGGGATAAAGTCCAGTTGGGTTTGGGTGCCCTGCTGGATGCCCTGTCCCCAGAGGCCACCGGCCCCGATGGCAATGCGGGATTGAATGAGGTGATAGCCGGATCCCCAAGGCTCTTGCATGGGATCGATGAAAATCTCCAGCCGCCGCCGCTGATAGGGCTTGAGAAGGTGCCAGGCTAGCTGCCCCAACTGCCCCGAGAGCAGGTTGATCACCCCAAAAGTTACGGCCCCCGTCCACCGCCAGGGGAGACGCCAAGCGGCCAACCCCGCCATTCCCAGACACCAGAGCAGCCAAATCCAAAGCATCCAGCTCTGCTCTGGGCGAGTGTGTAAGCCATAGAGAATGGCTCCCACCCCCGGCGACAAAAGCAAGAGGATCCAACTGCCCTTGGCCCCGGCCCAGTAGAGCATGACCAGCACAATCACCACAAACACCAGGGCAGTGCCCAGGTTGGGCTGCAGGAAAATCAAGATCCAGGGGGGAGCGACGACGGCAACAGCCACCCAAATCTGGCTGAAGTATTTGATCGGCCAGTGGTGCAGGAGAGCGGCCAGGGTGATGATTACCCCCAGCTTGGCAAACTCAGAAGGCTGCACCTGAAAGCCGGCGATGGAGAGCCAGCGCTCCGCTCCTCCGCCTGCTGTGCCGAAAAAGAGCACTGCAATTAAACTCGCCAAGGTCAAGAAGTAGGTGAACCAGTGCCAGCGCAACAGCCGCTCATATGGAATCCGGGCCACCACTCCCAAAAACGCCAGGCTGATCCCGGCCATGATCAACTGCTGTACCCAGTAGTGGCTGATGGGCCGCTCCCAGACCGCACTGCGGATAGCAACAATACCGATGCCCGTCAAGGCCAGCACTGTGGCCAGCAAAATGCCATCGAACTCCCGCCAAGGAGCCAAGATCTGCCGCAGGAGCTTTTTCCACCCAGGCTGAGAAGATACCTTTGGGTCAGCGTTGCCCAGCAATAGACCCGATCCTCCAAAGCAAGGCCAGCCTCAGTTTGACATACCCCCTGCCCTACCGACTTGTTTTCTCATCACTCGCGTTGAGTGTCGATTCCTCGTCGATCCATTTTCTGGCGTGTTCGCCTCCTCTGATAGGGCCTCAGTAGTGCTCCGCACCGCTGTCGCGAACAGGTCAGCCCTCCTCAAGTTGATCCTGCTCAGATTGGCTGGACTCAGGATTCTTTCATTCCCAGCTCTGCAGTTGCCCTAGCCAAGCGGAGATGTGGGATCCCACTTCTTCTCGACGCCGTTCAAAATTGGCTGCCGTCCAAATGAGGAGCAGGCCCAGCAGGATCCCAGTGGCCCAGAACAGCAGCGAATAAGCTGTCACCAGTAGCCATCCCTGCCGCAGGATCCCCAGCCCAAAAGCCAGCGTGCCCACGAAGAGATAAGCTCTTACCCGCAAGGCCAAGCCCAGCAGACCCAAAGCTAAGCCCAGCCCCACCGGCCAAAATCCCGCCCACAGTTGCCCGTGGGTTTCCACCATCACCACCAGCAGCCATGTGCCCAAGGAAACCAGCCGCAGCCAATGCCGCCCCCGCCGTCCGTTGGTTTTCTGTAATCCCGGATCCACCTGGGCCACATAGAGCAGGGATCCCACCAGGGGCAGGGCATAGAACGTCAGGGAAGCCCAATCCTGATGCCAGCCGTAATTCCACAGGATCCAGTTGCTCAAGAACAGGCTGACATAGCCCAGGCGCACTTGGGATCTCCAGATAGCCAGCAGGGCATAGTAGGTTGCCCCCAGCAGCAGATTAAGGGTGTTATTTCCTCCCGCGGTTACCAGAAAAGCGGCCAGGGGCAGCACCAAGGCTGTATTGTGCCAGGGATCCGACGGCCAGCCCCACCCTCGCCAGGGCAAGCCATGGTAAACCAGCCCCAGCCCACAGAGCAGGGATCCGGCCCACCGCGCTATTGATAGCTGTGGCAGCCCCAGGAACACACTGCCCAGCAGAACCCCAGCCCCCTGCCAAGCACTGAGGTAACCCCAGACCGTTGGCGCCCAATTTCGCTCTGTCGGAGATTCTGAAGTTGAGGTTCTCGCCTGTCCGGCGGCATAGGCCACCAGGCCGGATCCCGTCAGCACCCAGAGGAGCTGTCCCCAACGGCTGAGGCGAGGATCGAAAAGGGCAGACCAGAGGACAAGGCTGGCCAGAGCCCAGTTGGCCAAGGCCATCCAGCGCAACCCAGCTCTTTTAAGCTGCAGGGTCGCCGCCAGCCAAGGGGGACAAAAGCCGTAGCCCCAGGCCAAGCTCAGCCCTAACAGAGCGATCAACACCAACCCATTTGCCAGGGATCCCCCAGTTCGCTGGCTGAGGAAGTAAACCCAGCTCTCGTAGGCGGCCACAGACACGCCCCAAGCGCCCAGGAGCCCTTTCCAGTTGGCAGGACGGAGGTCTTCCCGGCCTTGCTCTTGCGCCCGTTGGACCGCCTGTCGACGCCCCAGGCCCAGCAACACGATGGAGAGACCTAAGCTGCCCAAGCCCGTTACCTCACTCCACTGGGCATGGGATCCCAGCCAGCCCAACCCTGCATAGATCAAAGGCCCCGTCCGCCAGAAGCTCAGGGCCCTGACCTGTTGCAGGAGCTGCCCCCCCAAAGACTTTGTCCCGCCAGCGCGAGCGGCCCCCTCAAGCAAGAGTTTTTCCGGCCCAATCCAAAAGAGGATCCCCAGGCTCAGATTGATGACGGCAAGCAGAGGGGCAACAGGACGGGATCCCTGCACAGCCCACAACACGCCGCTTGCCGCCAGTAGCTCCAAAGCCCAGCCCAGCCCGTACAACAACCCATCCATCTGACCCTTGATCTGGCCAGATGAAAGGGCTTGGGCAATTTCAGGGGCATCCCCTGTCGGAGAGGACTCCGTCCCGCTAGCGCTAGGGGGGAGGGTCGGAGAGGATCCCGTCTCGGCAATGGGAGCAGAGAAGACCGGAGCAACCTCTACCCAAAGTCGGAGACCAATGGCCAGCCAGGTAACCCCAGAGGCCAGCGGTATGGCTGCCGAGAAAGCAGGGGGCGAGGAAGGGGTGAAGAGGGCCGCCGCGGTGGGCAACGTTAGGGAGAGCAAGAGCACCAACCCCAAGGGTATACCCCAGCCATCCAGGGCTGGCCGGTAAGCGGCTTGCAGGCGAGAAGAGAGGTGCCGGATGCCGTAGCGACAGCCGCTCAAGAGCAACAGCAGCGCTGCCAAGACCAGCAGCCATTCCGCTTCCGTAAGTGTCGGCAAGAGCCGGCTGATCCCCACCAGGCCGAACCCTGAGCCGAAGGCCACCGCCAGCAGGGCTTCCCCCTCTGCTCCAGGAGTAGGGGAACTTGGCAAGGGACAAGCCCATAGCCACACCTGGGTAGCTAGCAGCAGCAACCCCAGCCCTAGCCCGAGCAGATCCGGGCCCGGCCTGCCCAAGGTGAGCAACTGCGCCATCACCAGCGAGAGCACGGCCCAAAGACGCAGGGATCCCCGCACTGGGATCCCCTGCTGCCAGGAAAGGGATCCCAATCCCCCTTGCTCTGGGCTCTGCAGCCAGCGGGGCATGAACTCCAGGGGAGGCAGGGCCAATACCTGAGCTGCCGTTAAAGCAAGAGGCACCAGCAGCCACAGCCAGCCAAAGGATTGTTCACCAGTCGCAGACGAATCAAGGAACCGTTGCAGCAAAAACGCCAAGTAGCTGGATCCCACCAGCACCAGCCCTATGCCATCTGCACTTCGCTGCCACAGCCCCACGGGCAATCCCCAAAAGCGCTCTGACCCACCCAGAGCTACCCGCCCTGCCCATTGCAATAGACCCACCAACAGCAGAACCACTCCCCAAGCGGACAAGCTAGTGCTCCGCACCGCTGGCGCGAACAAGTCGGGCAAAAGCCAGCGGATCCCGGCTAGCAGTGCCCCCACTCCGTAGGCGTGGGTCAGGAGTACCCAAAGAAAGTTGGGAGTTTCTCCTGATCTGGACTTTTGTTGTAGCCACCAGGCCAGGATCCCGGCGCTCAAAAGCAAGTGCCAAAAGCGAATGGCCGGATAGGGAAGGCTCAAGAGCAGCAGGGATCCCCCTAGCCCCAAAACCAAGCGCTCTGTTGGTTCCACCAGCCCAGAAAAGTCTGTCTCACCGGCTTCTGGACCGCTCCTCTGCCAGCGGGCCGCCAACCCCAGCCACAGCACCTCGTAGGGCAGTAGCACCAACCCCAGCAATCCCCAGGGGGAATCAAGGGGCTGAAACCAGTTGGTTACTGTAGCTACAACCTCTTGCCGCCAGCTTGCTGGCCACACCTGCCAAAAAGCCCAGCAAGTTTCCAGGCCCAGCAAGAACAGCAACGTCAAATGCACCCTAAGGACTTCGTCCCGCTGGGGCGACTGGGTGTGTCGGCGCAAGCGCCCGATTAAGACATGGATCCCCAGCAGGCTAATCCCCAGCAACTGCCAGCCGCTGAAAGGGCTCTCCGCCAAGCCAATGGCAGCCAGCAGCCAGCCCACCACCAACAGCACCCAGCTCCCCTCCCACCAGCGGGAGAGCGTCCCCTCCTGAGCGCCTTCTGCTACGACGTCCGGGGATCCCTGGGGCCATTCCGCTGCTAGCCAACCCAACAGGGCCACCGCCAACCCCAACTGCGGCACTTGGACATGCCCAGACAGCAGCCCCCGCAGGATCAACAGGGATCCGGCAGCCCCGATTAGCCAGATCTTGGAGCCCCGTAATTCCCGAGACCGGCGGCTCCAGGTGTAAATCACGGTGCTGAGGATCCCCAGATACAGGATCCCCAGGGCAACCGTGGGGCGAAGCTCCTGCGGCCCCAAGCTCCAGAAAGCGTGCAAGCCAGAGAGGGCCAAAAAGTTCACCAAGGTTCCATAAAAGGCGTATCCGGCACTAGTGCTCCGCACCGCTGGCGCGAACAAACCCAGCGAGCGCACCCGACCCTCAGCCGTCAACGGGATCCCCAGCAGCAAGCCCAGCGCCAGGATGCGGATCCCCCAAAGGATCCCCAGCCCATCCAGGGCCCACACGTTCACCGGCACCAGCAGCAGGGCAATAGCCTCCAAGGTTTGACCGGTTAGACGCAGCCCTTCCTGCCGTTGGATCCATCCAGCACCTACCCCAAAAGCCGCCGTATAGGCCAAGAGCACCCCATACTGAGCAGTTGGAGAAAATTGCTCCCAGTGGCTGGCCGCCAGCACCCCCGAGGACACCACCACCAAAAACAGGCCCAGCAGCAACAGCCAAGCCACGCTCAGCTCTGACAGCAAGTTCCGCAGCAAAACAGCCAGCGCCGGGGTAGGGGGGGGCAAGGACTCCGTCCGAGTAGCGCGAGTGGATTGAGGGGCAGCTTGGGGCTCTTCTCCCCTCTCGACCGCAGGTTCCTCAACCCCAGATCCGGCCAGGCGAGCATTTCTTTCTCGCACCATCCCTGGGATCCAAATCAAATCCAGGAGCTGACCGATCCCCAGCAGCCCAAAGGTCAACAGCCAGAGCAAACCCGTCCGCCAGCGGCCCAGATAAAAACGGTGCAGGCCACAGATGCCAAACAAACCCAAAATCCAGAGCACGTAGGCCGAGCCAAGACGAGCCGGGATCTCGTCGCTGGGGGAAACTGCCGCTGACCTTGGTTCCTCCCCCTCTAGCCGATACTGCTCCACCAGCAAGCGAAAGTGCTCTGGAGTCAGCAAGCTCAGCTCCAGCCAGGCCCGCAAACCCTGCAAGACTTGCTGCCGGGATCCCCGAACGGTGAGCTCCAAAAGGACTTGCTCCGAGGAGGGCGAGCGGTCAGATTGCAGCTCCTCTGCTCCTGGAGGCAAGAGGTGATCCTGGGATCCCATGGCCAGATTCCTTGAGCAAAAGGCTTGGGGCTACTGCTACTCTAAGCCTTGCTCTAGCCGGTTGCCATGCCGTTCTCAAATCCTTCTCCTGCTGCGGCAAAGCGAAAGAGCTACGCACCGCTGACGCGACCGCTAGAGGGCTTCGATTAGCCCTCTAAACCTCAGTCGGGATCCCTGGAATCTCGCTGCTGTTGGTGACGGGGAGTGTCATCATCTGCCCCAGCCGCGAAACGGTGAGCTCCGCCGCCGGAATGGGTTCCGAGACCTGTCCGCCGCTGAACACCATCACTCGGTCGCTGTACTGCAGGATCTCGTCCAAATCCGCCGAGGCAAAAAGAATAGCCGTACCCGCTTGGGTGCGTTCTAGCAATTGCCCCCAGACCCACAGCGCCGACTCAATGTCCAACCCTCGCGTTGGGTGCTCCATCAGCAAAAGACTCAGGGGTGTGGGCAAGAGAGCCAACTGACTGCGCTGTTGGTTGCCCCCCGAGAGTTGCTCCACCCGGCTGTAGGGGTGACCCCGAATGCTGAAGTGTTCAATGGCCGCTTGGGCCTGTTGACGGGCCAGAGCCCAGTTGATCCAGGGATCCTGCTGCTGGAGGGCAAAATGCTCCTGCAAGGTTAAGCCGGGGATCAGCCCTTCCCGCAGCCGATCCGCCGGAGAAAACCCCACCCCACAGCGCAGATAGTCGCCGTAAGGACGGCCTGTCATCTCCTGCCCCCCCAACAGAATCCGGCCACGCCTGGGCGGCAACAACCCTGCACAGGTGAGAAGGAAAGAGCGTTGCCCACTGCCCTCCAAACCAGCCAACCCAATCACTTCCCCCGGCTGCACCGCCAGATCTGGCAAAGCCAGGGTAAATGGCTCATGCCGCACCACCAGGGAGCGCAACTCCAACAGGGGATCCGCTCTCCTTTGCGGAGAATGGGGCCGAGCTGGGGGTGTCAACTCCCGCCCGAACATCCAATCGATCAACCGCTGTTCCAACAGGGCAATGTCTTCACCCCTAACAGGCAGCTCCCCTACCACCTCCCCCTGCCGCATCACCGTCACCCGATCGCAAAGGCATTCCACATCGGCCAGCTTGTGGGAGACGAAGATCACCGATTTGCCCTGCCCCGCCAGCCTTCTCAGAGCCGCGAACAAAAGATCTTTTTGCGCTGCAGAAATGCCCGTCGTCGGCTCATCCAAAATCAAGGTGTTGATCCCCAGGGAAAGCAACCGCAGCATTTCCAGTTGTTGCCGTTCCCCCACCGTCAAGCTGCCGATGGCTCCATCGGGGTTGAGATTAAAACCAAACTCTTCACAGGCTTTCTCGAGACGTCTTCGGCTTTCCCGCAGCCCCAAGCCCAAGCGCCCTCGTTGCCCGGCAATAAAGTTTTCTAGTACCGTCAGAGAAGGAAAATCCAAGGGATCCTGGTGCAACATGCCAATGCCCAGGCGAATGGCTGCTGCAGGGCTGTCGATGCGAACCGGTTGCCCATCGATCCAAATCTCCCCCTGATCGCAGCGCAGAAAGCCGCTCAGGATCTTAACTAAGGTACTTTTGCCGGCCCCATTCTCCCCAAGCAGGCCGTGGATTGTGCCCGCCTCCACCCGCAAGGACACATCGCGGTTCGCCTGTACCGCCCCAAAACGCTTGTGGATGTGCAGCAGCTCGACCTTCATTCTGCTCATAGTAACCTGCCTCCCCAGAAAATCCCCAAGAATACAGTTGCTGAGGTTGCAAGTGCTGGTGCTACGATAGCGACAGCTCGCCGTTAGGCGTTGGCTGCGGACGAGTTCAGCATCGATCTGTGGTTCGCCCTGCCCCTCTTCTCCGCCCTTCCCCCCTGCCACCCATCTCGGATAGCAACCGCCTCAAAATCTTCTCAGGCAGCGCCAACCCGGCTCTGGCTCAGGAGGTAGCGCGTTACCTGGGCATGGATCTGGGCCCGATGTTGCGCAAGCGCTTTGCCGATGGCGAGCTGTACATCCAAATCCAAGAGTCGATCCGGGGTGCTGATGTCTACTTGGTGCAGCCCACTTGCCGCCCCGTCAACGACCACCTGATGGAACTGCTGGTGATCATCGATGCCTGTCGCCGCGCCTCTGCCCGGCAGATCACCGCTGTCTTGCCCTACTACGGCTACGCTCGCGCCGACCGCAAAACGGCAGGCCGAGAAGCGATCACCGCCAAGCTGGTGGCCAACATGATTACCCAGGCGGGAGCTCATCGCGTGCTGGCTATGGATCTGCACTCGGCCCAGATTCAAGGCTACTTCGACATTCCCCTCGACCACGTCTACGCCCAGCCGGTATTACAGGCTTACCTCAAGGAAAAGGGCTTGCTCGACGAAGACATTGTGGTCGTCTCTCCCGATGTGGGGGGTGTGGCTCGTGCCCGTGCCTTTGCCAAAAAACTCAAGGAAGCCCCTCTGGCAATCATTGACAAGCGCCGCCAAGCCCACAACGATGTGGAAGTCATGAATCTGATTGGGGATGTGCGGGGGAAAACTGCCATCCTTGTGGACGACATGATCGATACGGCAGGCACCATCTCGGAAGGGGCAAAATTGCTGCGCAAGCTGGGAGCCAAAGCGGTTTATGCCTGCGCCATTCATCCTGTTTTTTCTGAGCCGGCCATTCAACGCCTGCGGGGTGGTCTATTTGAAGAGGTGATCGTCACCAACACCATCCCTATCCCTCCAGAGCAGCACTTTCCCGAGTTAACCGTTCTCTCGGTAGCCAATGTGCTGGGGGAAGCGATCTGGCGCATCCATGAAGATAGCTCCGTCAGCAGCATGTTTCACTAAAGTAAGTTTCAAAGTAAGTTTCTCCAGAGTATCGCTAGAGTAGAGTGGGTGCAGAATGGGTGCGCCTGCTCCTTTTCCCTGTGGAGATCAGCCCAACCAGGCACCCCCGATCTGTCGTGATGGACTGGGTTGAGCCAGCTCCTCGGCCAGGTTTTCCCATGTCACCTCCCATTTCTCGCTCGCCAAGATCCGTTGTGCACGGTTTTGCTTTCCCGCGGACTGCTCCCAGGGAAGGGCAGTCCCTTCAAACCGAACTGGGTACAGCGCTGTACCCGCTGTTGCAATTACTGGGTCAACTGTTGAAAGTGCCCTTGGTCTATCTGGAACTGGATCAGCCGGGATCGGATCCCCACTCGTCTTCAAAAGGGATCCTCTACCGGGATCCGCAAGGGATCCCAGCCGGCGAACCCTTCAACCTCAATGCCAGTCCTGGGGCTGAGCAATGGCCTTTTCATGAATCCTTCCTCTTGCAGACTGAGCAGGGGATCCGGTTGGCCGATCTGCACCTGCTTGACTGCCATCCTCGCCAACTGAGTTCCTTTGAACGGGAACAGATTGACCTCGTTGCCCTCAGCCTGAAGCACATTCTTCTCCAAGCCCAGGAGCATCGGCAAACCCTCGAGCAGCTCCAATCCCAACTGCAGGACAGCCGCAGCACTGCTGCCCGCTACCAGCAGATCTTCGAGAACGCCGTCGAAGGCATTTTTCAAACCACCCTAGAGGGCAAATATCTGGTTGCCAACCCGGCCTTGGCCCATATTTTCGGCTACGAATCCCCTGAGGATTTGATGCACAACGTCTCCGATATTGGCACCCAAATCTATAGCGATCCGGAGCAACGAGCCGAATTCATCCAGCGCATGCTGAGAGAAGGTCAAGTTGTGAATTTTGAACACCAAGTCTGCTGCAAAGATGGCAGGCTAATTTGGATTTCTTTAAATGCCCGTACCATCTACAACGACCAAGGGGATCCCCTCTATTTTGAAGGATTTATTACTGACATCACAGCATCCCGTCAACTTAAAGAACGACAACAACAATTGGAAGAAGCCCGCCGAGAGAGCGAGCATCGTTTTCTGCAACTGGTAGAGAATACGCAACAACTGTTTTGGATTACAACGGTCTACAGCAAAGAGCTGATCTACGTCAGCCCAGCCTGTGAAGCCATTTGGGGCCGCTCCGCCGAAGAGGCCTACGCCAACCCCCAAGCCTGGATCCGCCAGATCCACCCCGACGACCGCTGGTTGTTCCCCACCATCCTCAAAGCCCAATCGGAGGGCAAATCCACCGATGTTGTCTTCCGCATTTATCACACTGATGGCCGCCTGATTTGGCTGCGAGAACGCACCTTTCCCATCGCCGACAAAGAGGGCAAAATCTATCGGGTGGCAGGGATCGTCGAAGACATCACTGAGTCCAAGCAACTGGAAGCCGAACGGCGTCGTATAGAGCAAGCCTGGCAACAAAGCGCCAACCATTTTCGGCAGATTTTTGAGCTGGCCCCCAATGGAATTGCCCTTGTGGACTTGCAGGGGCGATTTATCCAGGTCAACGATGCCTTTGCCCAGATTGTCGGCTACACCCCCGAAGAATTGAAACATCGGCAACAACTGGACATTCTCCACCCCGAAGATGTCAACCCACTGCTGGGGGCCAATGAGGCTTTGCTGGCAGGGAAGGTCTCTGTCAGCCAGCGCCAGATTCGCTACACCCACCGTTCCGGCCAGGTTGTTCATGTGCTGTTTCAGGCCACCCTGCTCACCGACGAGGAAGGACAGCCCACCCAGTTTCTCAACCAGGTGATCGACATCAGCGCCCGCGTGGAGGCAGAAATTGCCCTCAAAGAAAGTGAAGAACGCTTCCGCCAATCCTTTGAATGGGCCCCCATTGCCAAGGCCATGACCCACGTGGATGGCACCTATTTGCAAATCAACGCCGCTTTTACCGAAACCCTGGGCTACACCCTGGAGGATCTCAAAGGGAAAACCGTCCTCGACATCACCCATCCCGACGACATTGCCACCACTCTGGAAAACAGCAACCGCCTGCTGGCCGGCCAGGTGCATCAGTGCGAACAGGAACAACGCTACATCCACAAGAACGGCCAAATAGTCTATGCCATTCTTCGCATCACCCTGGTGCGCACGGCCCAAGGGGATCCCAGCTACTTTCTAAGCCAGATTTTGGACATTACCGAGCGCAAGCAAGCTGAGGCAGCCCTTCGCCAAAGCGAGCTGAGTTTGCGGGGCATTTTCGAGCAGTCGGCCCTGGGCATTTCCATCGTCGATCATCGGGGCCATTACCTAAAAGTGAACCCCGCTCTGGAAGAGATCTTGGGCTATAGCGCTGCCGAACTGACCCACATGAGCTTCTGCGACCTCACCCATCCCGAGGACATTCAGGAAGATTGGCAACTCTTCCAGGAGGTTTTGAACGGCCAACGGGATCGCTACCACCTGGAAAAACGCTACATCCACCGCAGCGGAAAGGTGGTTTGGTGCCGCCTGGCAGTCTCTGCAGTCCGGGATCCCGAGGGCAAAAACCTCTTCATCATCGGCATTTGCGAAGACATTACCGAAGAAAAACGGGCAAAGCTGCAGATCCAAGCTGCCCTTCAGGAAAAAGAAGTCCTGCTGCGGGAGATTCACCACCGCGTCAAAAACAATCTGCAAATTATCTCCAGCCTGCTGCGGCTCCAAGCTGACCAGATCAAAAGCCGCAAGTACGCCCGCGTTTTTAAGGATGCCGGCAGCCGTATTCAAGCCATGTCTTTGATCCACGAAGGTTTGTACCAATCCAACAATCTGGCCGCTGTGGATCTCAAGCAGTACCTACACAATTTGATCTCCAACCTCTTTCACTCTTACGGGGTAAACCCCGAGAGCATTCGCGCCAACATCCGCGCCGAAGGGATCCGCCTCAACCTGGACGATGCGGTCTTGTGTGGCCTGATCATCAACGAGTTGGTGACCAACAGCCTCAAGTATGCCTTCCCGAAGGGCCGCAGCGGGGAGATAGAGATTCATTTCAGCCAAACCCGCAAATATACTCAGTTGCGAGTCTCCGACAATGGCGTTGGCTTGCCCCCGAACTTTGACTTCAAGGAAACTCAATCTCTGGGTTTACAACTGGTTGCAACCCTCACCGATCAGCTACAGGGCAAGATACAATTGAGGAGCAAACCGGGTACCACCTTCATCATTACCTTTCCGAGGAGCGAGCCTTGAAGAGAGTTCCACCCCTTGTCAAAGGCAGTATCCTGGTCGTCGAAGACGAGAAGATCATCGCCAAGGACATTGCCAACGTTCTGAAAAAATTCGGCTACGCTGTGCCCGCCATTGCTTCTTCCGGGGAAGAAGCAATCCGAAGACTGGAAGAGATGCCGGTGGACTTGGTCTTGATGGATATCGTCTTAAAAGGCGATATCGATGGTATAGAAGCCGCCAAGCGGATTACCGAGCGCTTCAACATTCCGGTGGTGCATCTGACGGCCTACGCCGATGAGGACACGCTCTCCCGCGTCAAAGAGACCCGACCCTTTGGCTACATCATCAAACCCTTCAAAGAGCGGGAACTCTACACCACCATCGAAATTGCCCTGCACAACCACCGCCAGAGCCTCGAGAACCGCAAGCTGGAAGAAAAAAGAATCGAAGAGCTGCGGCAAAAACTGCAGCAGCTGCAGCAGTTCTCGGAGGTGAAGGGCACTCTGTTCAAGAAATTCTTGCAGGATCTGAGCGAGCCCCTCTCGAACCTCAGCTTTGCCTTGGGTCTGCTCAAGGATGCCGAGTCGGAGCAGAAGCGGGAGCACTATCTGCAGGTGCTGGAGGATGAGTTTCGCCGTGAGCTGGAGCTGATCCACCAAACCTCTAACCTGGAAAATCTTTTAAACCTGGAAAATGTTGGCCTGTTGAGCCAGTTCAGCCTGCTGCGTCCCCAGGAGCCCAGCCGTAGTCACCGGTTGGAGGAGGAAGCGCCCACCCCTGCAGCCACGGCCCCCCAAGAGTCGGCAGGCTCTGCCCCCACACCCAGCCCCACCGCCGTTACGGCGCCACGGGCACCGCTGCGCCCCCTCAACCAGACTCAGTTGGCGGAACGTTTGGGGGTGGTGGTTTCCGCCATTACCTATTGGAAATTCAAAACCGGGTTTCCGGAGTGGAGCCGCAGCCGGGATCCCGAGGGCATTTCTTGGCGCTATTCCCCCGATTCCAAGCGCTTTTCACCCGTGCCCTAGCTAGCGTTGCACCACTTCCACCCGCACAGGCGCCAGCCCTGAGCGCACCATCCCCAACACCTCTGCCGCCCGCAGGGAAAGGTCGATGATCCGACCGGGAATAAAAGGGCCGCGATCGTTGATGCGCACCACGGCCTGGCGGCCATTTTTCAGGTTGGTCACCCGTACCTCGGTGCCAAAGGGCAGGGTGGGGTGGGCAGCCGTCATCTCATGGCGGGTTGGGTGCAGGTCATACCAAGAAGCAATGCCCTCTTGCACAGGCCCAACCACACGGACGGGGGTGGGTTCCTGCTGAGGGGCTGTTTTCGACTTGGGGCCTGCCATGGTGGCTTTGGCAGTCAGAGCAGCCGGCTGGGGCAGGGCCGGAGCTGCAATGGGCGGGGCATCGAGCAGCAGACGGCGCAGACGATTGGCAGCCAAAACAGCCACATCCACCGGGCGCTGGTTGTCGATCAACAGCACTCCATCGTCGATGCGCAGCAATTCCTTGTTGTTGACCTGAATGGTGTAGAGAGGAACACCCAAGCCTTGTTCGGCCAATTCCAAACCTGCCCAACCTAGGGTGATGGTGGTGTCTTTCAGGGATCCCTGGGCCATTTGGTTGAGCTGGGCCACAAGGGTGCTGGCCCGCATCAGCGGTGGTTCTAGCCCAGGGTGCTCGACAAAACTGACAATGGGCAGATCCCGCACATAGACAGTAACCACCTGTTGCCCGTCCATCTGATAGTCGTAGAGGGTGGAGATGGGCTGGTTGGTGTGCTGCTGTTGTTCGCCGATCTTGAGAATGGGTTCTTCTGCTCGACGGGGCAGGATCGCCTGGCGAGATCGGTTCAAGGGATGATCCAAGTTCAGGGTACCCAGTTTGGCAGGGGCAAGACCCTCGTGGCCGGAGATAGGGGTTTGGGGGGTTCTCGGCAGCGTTCTGACTGGGGCTGCGGCAGCAGTGGCGGGTTGGGAAGGGGGAACGAGGTCGGTGGCCGGGGAGGGCAATTGGGAGTCAGATGACAGCTCCGCTGCTCGGGTGCTCAGGGATCCGGTTCGCGTCGAGGCTTGTGCTCGCGGGGCGAAGCTGCCCAACATGCCTGCCGGCAAGCCCAAAGCCGTGACACAGAGACAACTGACCAAGCCCATTTTGCGGGCGGGATCCAGTCCCTGTCCAAGCTGTTTCCAATTTCGCATGAGGCCGCGCTCCTCTCCAATCTCGTACAACTTCCAGTGCGACGGTTAAAACAGAAGTTAATGTACCATAGGTTTCTGAGTTGACCCGTTTGTACGGTCGGACACAGGAGCTCAAGTCTTGATAGCATAAGGGGTTTTGGCATTTTGGACTACCGCTCAGCAGGGGTTGACATCGATCTGGGCCACGCCTTTGTCAGGGGGATCCGCGAGCGCGTTGAACGGATTCAAATTCCGTCCTCAGGTTCTTCAGGAACCTTGGGCGGCATCGGCGGCTTTGCCGGTCTGTTTGAGCTGCCGACGGGGTATCAAGCGCCGGTGTTGGTGGCGGGCACCGATGGGGTGGGGACAAAGCTGGACATTGCCCAGCAGTGGGGTCAGCACCGGGGGGTAGGTGTTGATCTGGTGGCGATGTGCGTCAACGACGTGCTGACGGTGGGGGCCCGGCCGCTGTTTTTCTTGGACTATGTGGCCACCGGCAAGCTGGAGCCGGAAGCCCTGTTGCAGGTGATCGACGGCATCTTGGCGGGCTGCCAGGAGGCGGGCTGCCAACTGCTGGGGGGGGAAACGGCGGAGATGCCGGGGTTCTATCCCCCTGGGAAATACGACCTGGCCGGGTTTTGTGTCGGAATTGTGGAAAAAACGGCCATTCTGGATGGGTCGCGGGTGCAGTTGGGGGATCGGCTGTTGGCTTTGCCCAGCAGCGGCCTACACAGCAACGGCTACAGCTTGGTGCGGCGCATTGTGGCCGACCGGGGTTGGCGCTGGGATCACCGGCCTCCCGGCTGGGATCGGCCTTTGGCGGAAGTATTCCTCACCCCCACCCGCATCTATGTCCAGGCGGTGCAACGGCTGCAGTCAGCCGGTGTTCCCCTCCACGGCATGGCCCACATCACCGGCGGCGGGATCCCGGAAAATTTGCCCCGCTGTTTGGCCCCGAACCAAGCGGCACGGCTGCAGCCCCACAGTTGGCCCGTCCCACGGGAATTTCTCTGGCTCCAAGAGCAGGGCCAGGTGGAGACCTTGGAGATGTTCCGCACCTTCAACCTGGGGGTGGGCTATGTGCTGGTGATCCCCCCTGAGGCGGAAAATCAGGTGAGATCCCTGCTCCCCGAAGCCTTCCCCATTGGGGAGGTGGTGGCAGCCAATCCAGGGGAGAGCCGGGTTCTGGGGCTGGAACAGTGGGGATCCCTCACAAGCCCTGCCGACTAGCCAACCGATGGATCCCCATCAAAAGGGGGAAAGGGATCCCGGCTCCATCAACGCATCCTCGCTGCCGCTATGCTAAGTTGGCATGTGGCCTCAGCACGGTTGCCCGTGTTCTTGCCCGAGCCTGTAATCTCTTCCTAGCATTCGTCTTTCTTGGAATATGGGCAACTCAGCCTTAGCCTGCACAGACTTGGGCCGTTTGCCAACCACCGCTGACCCTGTAGGTTAGGAGTTGCTGATGACAGGTTTACCCACTGCTCGTGCAAATGCGGTTGCTATCGAAGTCGAGCATTTGAGCAAAACCTACGGCAGCTTTACTGCCATTCGCGATGTTTCCTTCCAGGTGAACGCCGGCGAGATCATGGGGTTTTTGGGGCCGAACGGAGCCGGCAAGACCACATCCATGCGCATTTTGGCCGGGTATCTGCCTGCCAGCGAGGGGACGGCGCGGGTGGCCGGGTTTGATGTTCACGAAAACTCGATGGCGGTGCGGCAGCGCATTGGCTATCTGCCGGAAAACCCACCCCTCTACCCCGACATGACGGTGGAGGCGTACCTGCACTTTGTGGCCCAGATCAAGCGGGTCAGCGCTGGCGATCGGCCCAGGCGGGTGGACGAGGCGATCCGGCGGTGCAGCCTGGAAGAAAAGCGCCACACCCTCATCCGCAAGCTCTCCAAGGGGTTTAAGCAGCGGGTGGGCATCGCCCAAGCTCTGGTTCACGACCCGCCGGTGATCATCCTGGATGAGCCCACCATTGGGCTGGATCCCAAGCAGATCATCGAGGTGCGCAACCTGATCAAGAGCTTAGCGGGAGAGCACACGATCATCCTCTCCACCCACATCCTGCCGGAGGTGAGCATGACCTGCGACCGGGTGGTGATCATCAACCGCGGCCAGGTGGCCGCCATCGGCACCCCCGCTGAGCTGACAGCCCAGCTTCAGGATCGGCAGCAGGCAAAGCTGGTGGTGGGGGCAACCGAGGAAATGGCCATCCGGTTGGCCCTGCAGCCTTTGCCACAGGTGGAAGTGGTGAGCATGCAGCCTCTGGATCCCTCTCGGTTCCGTCAGCGGTGCGGAGCACTTTGGCAGGTGCAGCTCAAGAGCAACGCTGCCGCGGACGGCTGGATCCCGGAGGCAGCCAAAGCGCTGGTGCAGGCGGGGATCGACCTCTACGAGATAGGCCGTCCTCAAGCTTCTTTGGAAGAGATTTTCCTGCAGCTCACCACCCAAGAGGGATCCGAGGGCCTACTGGAGGAAGCGGCATGAACGGAGCAATTGCCATTTTTCGTAAGGAATTGCGCGGCTACTTCACCTCGCCCATCGCCTATGTGGTGGCCGCGGTGTTTTGGGGACTGGCGGGGTTTTTCTTCTTTAATATCCTGGTGCGGGTGATCAATTTCTCCCAGCAGGTGGATCTGTTTGCCCAGTTTGGCCAGGAGAACCCTTTTGACGCCGCCACCATCCTGTCGCAGCAGTTTCTCAACCTCTTGGGCACTCTTTCTCTCTTCTTATTGCCCATCTTCACCATGAGTTCCTATGCCGAGGAGCGGCGGCGGGGCACCATGGAGCTGCTGGCCACCTCCCCCATCACCAACTTGGGGGTGGCGGTGGGCAAATGGCTGGCGGTGTGGGTGTTTTTCATCACGCTGCTGCTGCCGCCGTTGGTTTACCACGTGCTGGTGCTGAGCAGCGCCAACCCGGCAGTGGACTACCGCCTGACCTTGATGGGCTATGTGGGCCTAACCCTGCTGGCGGGCAGTGTCATGGCCTTGGGGTTGTTTATCTCGTCTCTAACAGACAGCACGCTCATCGCGGCGGTGGCCACCTTTGGCCTGATCCTGCTGCTCTGGGTGATCGACGCGGCAGCCGGCCAGGAGGAGAACTGGATTGCCGCGACGCTGCGGCATGTGTCTTTGCTGCAGCAATACAGCAACTGGGTGCAAGGGATCCTCAGCAGCAGCAGCCTCATTCTTTTCTTGAGCATCATCGTCCTGGGGCTGTTTGCCACGGTGCAATCGGTGGAAAGCCTGCGCTGGCAACAGAGCTGAGGTCAGATGGGAGGAGTGCGGTGATGAAGGACTGGCGCGCGTTAAAGGACTGGACAGGGATCCTGGGCATTGGCGTCATCGCCATCGGCCTGGTGGTGGGATCTACCTTCACCGGTTGGACGGCTGTGCCCCTGAGCATGCTGGCAACGGGCCTGGCCCTGCTGGTGGTTTGGGGCATCACCCACCGGCAGGAGGTGGGGGTCTTCCTCGGTCTGCGTTCCACCCAGACCAACGCCAACATCCTGGTGGCGGTGGCGGCGATGGCCGTCATTCTAGTGCTGGTGAATGTGGTGGCGGTGCGCTACGACCTGCGGCTGGATCTCACCGAGGAGGGCCTGTTTACCCTGTCGCCCCAAACCCGGCAATTGGTGCAGGGATTGGTGCAACCGGTCAAAGTTTGGGTGGTCACCACTGCGCCGGATCCCAATCTGCGGGAACAACTGGAGCGCTATCGCCGCCTTAACCCCAACCGCTTTCAGTTTGAGTTTGTGGATCCCAATCGGGATCCCTTGACCATTCAACGGCTGCAGGTGACGCAAAACAACACCCTGGTGGTGGAGGCCGGAGAAAGCCGACAACAACTGCCCCAGCCCCCTGCTCCTGACCTGGAGAGCAGACTGACCCCTGTCTTGTCCAAAGTGGTCAACCGAGGGGAGTTAGTGGCCTATTTCGTGCAAGGGCATGGGGAAGTGGGGCTGCAAGCGAGGGAAGGCGCCCCAACTCTGGCTCAGGCGGTGGCAGCCCTGGGCCAGGAAGGCTATCGGGTAGAGCCCCTCAACTTGGTGCAAGCGGAGATCCCAGAGGATGCGAATGTCCTGGTGCTGGCGGGGCCACAGCGGGCTTTGTTCCCCGGCGAGGTGGAGAAACTGCAGGATTACCTGGCCGAGGGAGGACGGCTGCTGTTGTTGATTGGGCCACGGGTGGATGCCGGCCTGGATCCCTTGCTGGAAGAGTGGGGCGTGGTCTTGGGGGATGACATCATCCTGGAGGCGAGCAGCATCAGCCAGCTTCTGGGGACAGGGCCAGCCGTAGCTTTGGTTACTGACTACGGGGATCACCCCATTACCGCCCCCTTGGCCGCCCAGCGGCTGATGACCCTCTTTCCCTTAGCTCGTTCGGTAGAAACCCAAGCTCGGGAAGGGATCCAAGCCACGCCCTTGCTGCGCACCGGCCCGCAAAGTTGGGGGGAGACCAGTCCTGAGCTGGAACGTGGCCCCTTGCAATTCGATCCGGATCAGGACAAGCCCGGCCCCCTCACCTTGGGTGTTGCTTTAACCCGCCGTTTGGACGCCGACCAGGCCGACACAGGATCCCCGCAGGAGGCCCGCCTGGTGGTGATCGGCAATGTCAACTTTGCCCTCAACGGCAACTTGCGGCAGCAGGGCAACCGGGATCTCTTCTTGAACACCCTCAACTGGCTGACTGAGCAAACGGAGCAGATCTCTATCCGCCCCAAATCCATCACGGATCGCCGTCTCACCCTGACCGGTCAAAACTTCCGCTGGCTGGTGCTGGGATCGACGGTCCTTTTGCCCTTGGCGGCCCTGGGTTCCGGAGCTGCCCTGTGGTGGCAAAGACGGTAGAGCTGGAGGAAAGCAGGCATGTTCAAGCGAACCACCTGGATTCTCCTGGGTTTGGCGGTGGCCTGTTTGCTGGGCTACTTCCTCTTGGACAACATCCGGCAACTGCGTCAGGAGCAACAGGCGGAGCGAGCGCGGCTGTTCCACTTTGCCACCGACACCATCGCCCGCATTGAAATCCGCCAACAGAAAGAGGGGGAACCCGTTCGCGGCAGCGGTGCGGAGTACTTGGAAATCCTTTTGGAGCGCAATCCAGAAGAAGAGGGATCCCACTGGCGGATCGTCGGTCCCATCCAGTCGGCGGCGCTGGACTTCCCCATTGAGCAGTTGCTCAACACCTTCTCCCGCCTCACCCCCCAAATCACTCTGGAGGGGGTCACTGACCTGGCCGCTTTTGGCCTGGATCAGCCGCGACACCAAATCGCCCTTTTCCCCAAAGAAGGGGATCCCTACCGCCTGGCCATCGGCAACGACAACTTCGACGGCTCTGGCTTCTACGCCCAGCCCGAAGGGGGACAGGTGGTGCTTCTAAGCAGTGCCCAGAAGGGATCCCTGTTGCCCTCCCTACTGGCTTTGCGGGACAAAACCTTGCTTCGGTTTGACACTGCCGAGGTGAAGGCCCTGCAAGTGCAGTTGGCAGAGGCGGATCCGGGTCGCGTCAGCGGTGCGGAGTCCTTAGTTTTTCGCCTGCAGCGACAAGACAATACTTGGCAGATTGTCGAGCCCAGAGAGCTGCCTGCCGATGAGATCAACGTCAACCGCTTGCTCAATACTCTGGCCCGCCTGCAGGCCGTGGAGTTCCCCGCCGAGACCCAGACGGATCTAGCCCCCTATGGCTTGGAGCAGCCTTCCGCCCGGCTGACGGTAGAGCTGGAGGAGGGCAAAACCCTGAAGGTCGCTTTGGGATCGGAGAAAGATGGCCAGGTGTACGTCATCACCTCTGAGCACCCGGCAGTAGCCACCTTGCTCACCTCCACCGCCGATATTCTCCGCTCCGACTTGGAAGAGCTGCGGGATCACCGCATTGCCCGCCTCAACGCCAACCAAGTGGGCCAAGTCACCTTAGAATCCCAAGGGGAAAAGGTCACCCTCACCCCTCGGCCTTCAGAGAAGGGATCCTTGGAGCTGCGCTGGGAAAACCCGGAGCGACCGGGCCAGCCTGTGGATCTCGGCTCTCTGTTCTCCAGCCTGAATGCTGCCCGCGCCAAAGAGTTTGTGGAACAAGCTGATGCAGAAGCCCAGAGGGTGTTGTCTGATCCGGACCTACGGCTGACCTTTGAGCCCAAACCCGACGCCGAGCAGGATCCCTTAACCCTGACCTTGGCCGCCTCTGGCTTGCAGGCCTACGTGCAAAGCAGCCGCCAGCCGGACATTGCCGTGATCGAGCTGAGCACCTTCAACAGCCTGGAAACCGAAGTGAATCGCCTCTTGGAGGGCCAGCCGGAGAGCAAGGACTCTGCCCCGCTCACGCGACCAGATCCCACTCCCTCGCCCTAGAGTCCCTAGAGCCTTAGCCAGCAGGGGTAGCTGTCTTCTCTTCCGCAGTTTGGGCTTCTTTTTTCAGGGCTTCCCCTTGTATCGTCAGCACCGAGCAGGGAGCGCGGTGGAGCACGTAGTTGCTAACGCTGCCCAGAAACAGCTCGCTCAGGCCGGAGTGGCCGCGGCGGCCCACCACCACCAAGTCCGCCTCCCAAGAGCGGGCCAGATCGCAGATGACCCGACCGGGGTTGCCGTAGTTGAGGGTGTACTCAGCGCGGATCCCGTGCTCAGCCGCTTTCCCCACCAGCGAGCGCAGGTAGTCGATCTGGTTTTGCTCGAAGATGGCACATTGCTCCCGGTAGGACTGCCACAGCTCGGCGCTGATGGTGGAGCTGTAATCTACCCCCAGGATCATCGGCGGCTCTGGGGCGCCCGGCTCTTCCTGAGACAGAACATGGAGAATCATCATCTGGGCCTGCATGGCCTTGGCCACTTGGACGGCCTTTTGAAATACTCCCTGGCTCAGCTCCGACCGATCCACTGCCACCAAAATCCTGCTGAACATATTGGCTTCCTCCAGATGGCTAACAGCGGGGCACAAGGCAGAAGCAGCGTGACTTCGGGGTTGACCTCTGACCCCTTTTCCCTCGACTCCAAGCTCCCCTCTGCTCTGCCCCACCTATCTGTGTTGTAGAAGATTTGGGCGAGAAAACCCCAGATATCTTGAACGAACTAGGCAGATTGGCAACGAAAGTTCAGAGATCTTGACACCGGTCAGAAGGCATCGCCTTGGGCTGCCCACTCCAACACCGCCTGCAGCGCCTCGGCCTGCTCTTGCCAGACTTGATCGAGGGGAGTGCCCCGCAGGATTTCCAGCGTTAGGGTTGGGATCCGCCGTTCCTGCCCCGCCCAAGTGCCCAGAGAACCGGGGGTGGGATAGCCAATGTCGGCGGCGACGGGCAAGCCGTTGCGAGCAGCCATCACCTGGGCCAGCTCAAGGGCAGGGCCGTTGTAGTTCACACAGGGGTGCGCCTGGCAGGAGTGGGCAGAAAGGATAAACTGGGGCTGAATCCGGGCCAAACTCGTCAACAACACTTGCGTTTCGGGCTCGGAGCCTGGGGCCGATCCGGGCGGATAACGAGCTTCCAGAGAGGCCGGGATCCAATCTTGGGTGGGCAGATTGCGGTTGAGATCCACACCGTTGGCATTGAGACGTTGCCCCAGGGCACAGCCATCCGGGTTCAGGCGTGGGATCGCCCACAAGGTCGCCTTCCCGGCCAAGGATCCCCATTTCCCAGAAGCCACATAGCGCTCGATCAGGGCATAGCCCTCCACCTCATCCCCGTGTACCCCGCCGAGCAGCAGCAAGGAGCGGATCCCTTGGGTGAGCTGCCAAAGGTGAATGGGACGCCCCTGCACCGAGTAGCCGATGACCCGCAGGGATCCCAAAGGTTCACCCGCAGCAAGTTCCTGAGACATGGGGGATCCCGGCAAGTCTCGCAACCGTTAGAACGGGAGATCGTCCGGCTCCGGTGGGGAAACCACATCCCCCTCAGAGGATTCCACAATCGCCGGTTCGCCCATCCCCGTCAGGGAGAGAACGCGAGCGGATCCCAGTTGATGGACACGGCGCGCGGTGATCTCGGCCAGCTTTTCCTTGCGCCCATCTCGCTCCACCACATTCATGTGCAGTTGGCCCTCCACCGTGATCTGGTCGCCCACATGGCAGGTGTCCACCACCCTTTTGGCCAGTTCTCCAAAAGAGGAAACGCGCACGCGATAGGGCGGCTCATCCGGGCGCAGGCTGGGAAAGCCAATCACCAAGGACGCAACAGCTAAGTTATCAGGGGTGTAGCGCAGCTCCGGCTCAGACAGAACCTCGCCCATCAACACAATCGAGTTCATAACGGAGCCATCCAGGGATAAGGGGCAGCTCAGCGCACTTCCATCATGCCCGCAGGCCAGGATCCCGTCAAACCTAGCCGACGCGGAGGGTCATGTGGCGCAGCACACTCTCGTTGATGCGCAGGTTTTTCTCCCAGGCAGCCACCGCACTGGGTTCGGCTTCGTAGTTGAACTGGATGTACAGACCTTCCTTAAACTTTTTCATCTCAAACCCGGCAAAGCGACGCTTGCCTCTGTTGGTGATCTCCACGTGGTTCACTCCGTTCTCTCGCAGGATCGCCTCCTGACTGCTGAGCAGTTGTTCGAGGGGTTCATCTGACACATCAGGACGCACAATCAGCATCGTTTCGTAAGCGCGGGGCATGGAAGCGAGTTCTCCTTGAGGATCCAGTTGTAGAGATGCAGTAGACTATACTAGCTTTTCTTTCCTGCAACCGAAAAGGCCGCGGCTCAATCCCCACACCTCCATACTCTGGCCGCAGCGGCAAATGCAGGTGAGGCTGCTCACAAGAGGGGATCCGTTGTCCGATACAATAGGGATTGCTTCATTGGCCGCTGGTTGGCCCGGCCAAGACACGCTGAATCGAGAGTTGGGATTCCAAGCATGAGCGCAGACGAAGTTTACAGCCGTGTTCGTAAGATCGTGTCCGATCAACTGGGCGTGGAAGACGACAAAGTGACCCCAGAAGCCAATTTCCAGAACGACCTGGGGGCCGACAGCCTTGATACGGTGGAGCTGGTCATGGCTTTTGAAGAGGAATTCGATCTGGAGATCCCCGATGAAGATGCAGAGGGGATCGCCACCGTGCAAGACGCTGTTAACTACATCCTCTCGAAGAAAGCTGCCTAGTCTGCCCCCAGTTCTGACTCTATACCCCCGGGCTAACACCGGACGATGGCTACCACAGATCCCGCCACTGCTTACAGACCAACCCGCCGCGTTGTGATTACGGGCCTGGGTGCGGTCACCCCTATCGGCAACTCTCCTGCCGAGTTTTGGCAGAGCTTGCTGGCAGGGCGCTCCGGCATTGGGCCGATTACCCATTTCGATGCCTCCCGCCACGACTGCCGTATTGCCGGAGAGGTGAAGGGATTTGATCCCCTCGACTATTTGGATCGCAAGGATGTCAAGCGCACCGACCGCTTTGTGCATCTGGCGATGGCGGCCACCCGGCAAGCCTTGGAGGACGCCGACTTTCACATCACCGATCTCAACGCCGAGCAAGTGGGGGTGATCTTGGGCACCGGCATCGGCGGCATCCGCGTCTTGGAAGAGCAGCAGACCATCTATCTGCAGAAAGGGCCGGATCGCTGTAGCCCCTTCATGGTGCCCATGATGATTGCCAACATGGCTGCAGGTCACCTGGCCATTCATTTTGGCGCCAAAGGCCCCAATTCCTGCACAGTTACGGCCTGTGCCTCTGGCTCCAACGCCATTGGCGATGCCTTTCGGCTCATCCAGAGGGGAGAGGTGCAAGTGGCGATCACCGGTGGCACGGAAGCGGCGGTTACCCCTTTGTCCATGGCGGGGTTTAGTGCCATGAAGGCCCTTTCCACCCGCAACGACGCCCCGGAGCAAGCCTGTAGGCCCTTCGATCGGGATCGGGACGGCTTTGTCATGGGGGAAGGAGCAGGGATCCTGGTGCTGGAGGAGTTGGAGCACGCCCGCGCCCGCGGGGCCAAGATCTATGCGGAGATAGTCGGCTATGGCCTCACCTGCGATGCCCACCACATGACCAACCCTGCCCCTGGTGGTGAGGGAGCAGCTCGGGCGATGCGGCTGGCCCTCAAAGATGCCGGGCTTCAACCTGGGGACGTGCAACACATCAACGCCCATGCCACCAGCACCCCTGTAGGGGATATTGCCGAGGTACAGGCCATCAAGTCGGTCTTCGGCGAACATGCCCCCCGTTTGGCCATCAGCGCCACCAAGTCCATGACCGGCCACCTGTTGGGGGGAGCGGGCGGCATTGCCACGGTGGCCACAGCTTTGGCCATCCACCACGGCTGGGTTCCTCCTACCCTCAACTTGGACAACCCTGATCCCGAGTGCGAAGGGCTGGATTTTGTACCCCACAAGGGGCGGCAGATGGCTGTCGAGGCCGCTTTGGTCAATGCCTTTGGATTTGGTGGGCACAACGTCACGCTGGCTTTGCGCCGCTACTCTCCCGCCTGAAGGGCTTGGCCTATGTCTTCTCCCGAAAGTTCGTCGCCCTCAGTTCGTCAACAAGCCTTGGCCGCTTTGACGGCGGAGCTGGCGCAGCAAGGCCACCCGCCCGAATATGCCCAGCACATGGCAGCGGCGGTTATTTTTCAAGCGGACTTGGATCTGTGTGCAGCCCAACTGGCGCGGGTGCTCAGTTGGCTGAAGCAAAACCATCCTCAGCTCTATCCAGAGGCGGTGCAATTGGTGGACGCCACCCGCGAAGAGTTCGAGCGTCGCGTTCAAAATGGATAGACAAGCCATCTGCTGTGATCTGAAGCAGGGATCCGGCAGTTGGGTTGCGGTCGTTAGCAGAGGGTGATGTCGCCCATATGGAGCTGCAAGGGGTGATCTTGAGCTGGAGTGGGGTGGTGGCCGATGACGAGAGCCTGCACCTACAGGCCATCAACCAACTGCTGGTGGAAGAGAACCTGCGCCCCTGGAACCTGTGCTGGCCGAAGTCGGGATCCCCTGGGCAGCGGGAGCTCTATCGGCTGCAATACCTGGGCCGACCGGATCGAGAGCGCCTGCCGGCTCTGTGGGGGGATCAAGGGCGGGTGCTCAGCCCCAAACAACTGGAAGAGCTGCTGAAACGCAAGGCCCTATACTACCGACAGGCTTTGCAGGGGCAGAGGGAATTGCCTCTCATTCCCGGTTTGGCGGAAACTTTGGAGACGCTGGAGCGGCTGCAACTGAAGGTCGGCCTGCTGTGCGGCCAATCGGCAGCCGAGGTGGCCGCTTTTCTAGAGCGCTTCCAGCCATGCTGCCCGGCCCTGACGCGGTTGACCGATGGGGGATCCTACCGAGTGACGGGGGATGATGCAGGCCCAATGCTTTCCCCAGGACACTTGCACCGCCTGCTTTTGCAGCGGATGGAATTGCCTGCCCAGGAGTGCTTGAGCATTGAGGCCACCTACCCCGGCATTCAGGCAGCCCGTTCGGCAGGGATCCCAGTCCTGGCGCTGGCTACCTTCTTTCCTCTGCACATGCTGCAGCGGCGGGCCAATTGGGCGGTGGACGGCTACCACCAGGTGGAATGGGAGCGCATCCAGAATTGGTTTGCCGGCGGCCAAGACCGTCCTTCGACCCCAGAAGCAGAGGCCGGTTCCTGCAAGAGATCCCAGGGAGAGCAGCCCCAGCCCTAGGGCAAGATGAGCATGCCATCCCCAAAGGAATAGAAGCGATATCCCTGCTCGATGGCCTCTTGGTAGAGAGCCAGCAGCCTTTGCCGCCCAATCAGCGCAGCCACCAGCATCATCAAGCTGGAGCGGGGCAGGTGAAAATTGGTGACCAGTCCCTGAACCACCCGCCAGGAGTAGCCGGGGTAGATGAAGAGATCGCTTTTCCCCTGCCAAGGCTGCAAGGTGCCAGAGGCTGCCGCGGTTTCCAAAGAGCGCACCACGGTTGTTCCCACCGCGATCACCCGCCCCCCGCGGGCTTGGGCTTTTTGGATGGCTGCTACCGTTGTTGCCGGCACCTTGAGCCACTCGCTGTGGAGACGATGTTCGGTCACCTGCTCCGCCTCCACCGGTCGGAAGGTACCCAGGCCGATGTTCAGGGTGATGTAGGCAGTTTGGATCCCTTTTTGGGCCAGCCGCTCCAGCAGCTCCTGGGTAAAATGCAGCCCTGCCGTGGGAGCAGCCACCGATCCGGGGTGTTTCGCCCAGAGGGTTTGGTAGTCTTGAGGGCGAACCTGTCCGGAAGCCTTGATGTAGGGAGGCAGCGGGATCCGGCCCACCTGCTCTAGGATTTCCTCAAAAGGCTGTGCCCCCTCCCACTCAAACTGCACCACTCGCCCACCGGTCTCCGGATCCAAATCCAGGACAGTGGCTCTCAGCCCAGAGGGGGATCCCTCCTTGCTCCAAAAACCAATCCGATCCCCCACCTTCACCCGTTTGCCCGGCCTGACCAAAACCCGCCAGTTCCACGCCTGATCCGGCAGAGGTTGGGCGGCGGCAGGGATCCCTTCCAGGCAAGGCTCCAGCAGCAACACTTCGACCCGCGCCCCAGAGGGTTCCTTAGCCCCGAACAAGCGGGCCGGGATCACCTTGGTATCGTTGAGAACCAGCAGATCCCCTTCCTGCAGGTAGTCAGGCAGATGGCAGAAGCGGCGATGCTCGTGCCTATCCGGGTACACCACCAGCATCCGCGCCTGATCCCTGGGCTCCACCGGCGTTTGCGCAATCCGATCTGGAGGGAGGGTGTAGTCGTAGGAAGCTGTGAGCAGATCCGGATTGGGCTCCCTATCGCCCAAAGGCTCAGCCTCACCGGGGGGAGCGGCAGCAGGCGAAAAAGAGTCAGGCATGGAGATGAATCAAGATGGGGTTCTACGTGGATCCAGCATAGCCAACCGGATCCCGCCAACCCTCTCCCTTTTGAGGGAAGCAGCTAAACCTTGGCCACCACCACCTGCTGCGGCTGATCCTGATACTTGCCGGCGCGGTCGGCGTAGGTCACTTGGCAGGGATCCCCTTCCAGAAACAGAAGCTGGACCACCCCTTCGTTAGCGTACACACGGCAGTCGGCGCTGGAGGCGTTGGAAAACTCCAGAGTGAGATAGCCCCGCCATCCCGCTTCAGCCGGCGTCAGGTTGGCAATCAGACCCACCCTGGCATAGGAAGATTTGCCAATGCAGATCACGGTAATGTTATCCGGGACTTGCAGCCGTTCCAAGGACACCCCCAACCCATAGGAATGGGCCGGGATGATAAAGTAATCCCCCATCTCGTCGTGGTGCAGCTCCACCGCTTCCAGATTCTTGGGGTTAAACCGCTTGGGATCCACCACCGTGCCGGGCACATGGCGAAAGATCTTGAACTCCACCGGCGACAGGCGGATGTCGTAGCCGTAGGAAGACAGCCCGTAACTCAAAACGGGCCGAGATTCAACAGCGCGCACCAGCTCAGGGCAGAACGGCTCGATCATCCCTCGCCGCGCTTGCTCACAGATCCAGCGGTCGTTTTTTAACATGGATGCAGCCGGTTCCCTAGGGAGTGGGGGGAAAAGCAACAGTTACCATATGTACTGTTTCTGTCAGCTTCTGTCAGCAGTGCGGAGCAACATAGGGTGCCGTAGGCATAGCACTTGTGCCGTTGAATTGAGGGGGATCCAGAGAGCAGGCAACATTCGCATCGGCAGTGCGGAGCCCTGGGCCTGGGATGCCACGTAGGCGCAGCTGCGTGATCAAGTCGGCCCGCTCCAGAAACGAATCTGGCATCTCCGGCCCGGTGATCACCATGTCCATGGAGATGGGGCGTTGGTCGATTAAGCTCAGCACTTCCGCTTCTGGGATCAGGCCCAACTTCACAGCCAAGCTCAGCTCATCCAACACCACCAAGTCATAGCGGCCACTCCTGACAGCCTCCTGGGTGAATTGCCACAGCTCATCCAATGCCACCCGCTCCTCAGGCTCTAGGTGAGGTGTATCGATGCAGCGGTGCAGGCGACAACGAACCCACTCCAAGGATCTGCCCAGGGAGAGACGATTTTCGGGCCCCTGATTGATCCCACCCTTGAGAAATTGCACGATCAGCACCCGCGTTCCCTGGCCTGCCAAGCGCATCGCCTGAGCCATGACGGGCGTAAACATGCCCCGGCTGGGGTGGGTGTAAAGCTGCAGGGATCCCTGGGGAACCAACTGGGCGGAGAGGGATCCATTCTGCTGAAGGAAAAGCTCGCCGGCAGCAGGGCTGGCTTGAGCCGCAGGCTGTTTGGCGCGGGCTACAGGAGCGGCATCCTTGGAGGAAGGCATAGGATTTGGAGAAGCAGTGCAAACCACGTTCTATCTCGCGAGCAGGCTAGAGAACACGGCCCTAGGTTACAAGGCCTACAAGTGGTGGAGAGCGTCGGCTATGGATTCCATGAAACACCACCTGTGCGTATCCGTCAATGAGTCGGTTCTGCTTCTAGCTGGCATACAAATCATCCCCAATAGAGTAATAGAAAATACAATCCTTGCCCATCCTAGCCTTTTGGCACAAGAGGCAATACCTGAAAAGCTTTGACAGGGGATCTCAATAAAATTTCAGGCCTAGCCCAGAAGCTTGTGTGTGGGGCTATCTCACTTGAGTATAGAGGTGCTCTATAAAAATTTGAGAAAAAGATCAATTTCTTCCAAATAAGGTTGACTCTCACAAACAGGAATGCCAGTACCAGCAGCCTACCCACGAGAGAGGAGCAAGGGTCAACCTATCCCAAAAGCCTTGTCCACCAGGAGAGATAGTCATTTTTAAAATAACTATACATTTGGTCGGGAGCCGGGTAGGCCTACACATTAGCGAACATTCGTAGTAGAGAGAATTGTAACCAAAAGTCCAAGGAGTTAATTTCTAACCTCGAGAGTGAAGAAATATAAATTCGTCAATCATCTTCGTCAAAAAATGGATTATTGACAATACTTTTTTGAAAACCAGCATCTGATTTAGCAGAAGCGTAAAGAATTGCGTGCCTTTTATACTCTGAGGTCGTCTTCTTCAAGAGATCGCCTCTTTGATCATTTTTCTTACCGGTCTCAAGGCCAATGTTTTCTACTTAATTTAATCTCTATTTCTGTTATGAGAAATGAGCATTGGGCGTTCGTTTGGATCCCACTTAAAATTGACCTGAAAAAGCTCTGGGGCTTTGGGTGCTGAGATTGCCGGGATCCCATTGCGCAATCAAAGCCGAGTCCTTCCTCTGGCGAGGAGAGATTTTTGTTGAGAAGGTAGATCCAATCCTGGAGAATACTTGACCCCTCATCCAATCAGCCAGAAAGTCCGGGGATCCCACCCTCGATCCCTGGATCAAAGGGAAAAGACTCCATCCCGCCGGCACAAAAGTTTTCTGTCACCGACTTGGGCTTGGGAAAAACCCTAGGCCATTGTGAACTCGGGGTGTACGCCGCCGGGATGGACTGGGATCCGTCTCGCTGTTGATTGGGCTGGCTTCTGGGTGCCGGTGTTCCCAATTGACGGCCTCTCCCCCCAGCACCAAGGTGGAAGCATTGCCCCCATCCAAGTTCAAGGCATGGCGACAGCCCAATTGCTGCATCAACTGCGCCATCTCCAGCAGGGTGAGCCCTTGGTTTTCCTGGGCATTGCCGGCGGTAACCAGCAGCAAATGTCCGCTGTCCAGTTGGCCGATGGCACTGCGGGCGGCTCGCTGCCGGCGAAAGAGAGGCTGAAATCCCTCCAATCGGGCATCCAAAACCACCTGTCCATCCAAGAGCAAGAGCGGCCCTGCGCCCAAGAGGTGAGGATAGGCTTCCAGCTCAGGCGGATCCAAGCGCAGATAAAAGCTGAGGCGATCCCCAGGAACCAGCTTGCGGGCTTCTAGGGCACCTTCTAGCCCCCGCCCTGCCAATACATACCCCTCACTGGGAATCTGTACCGTTAAACTGCCGGCCAGGCCAGCCATCAGAATCTCTTGCACCCGATCCTCCCGCACCATCACGAGCATTTCGTCGTCCGTTTGGGTGGTGTAGGTGGATCCCCAGTCGGGGGTGAACTGGGAGATGCCGGGCAGGATATAGCCTGTATTGATGCCCACCACTGGGATTTGATCCCCAATGGCATTGCGCAGCTCTGCTTGCATCCGCAAACGGGCAAAGCGCACGGATCCCCCTTCTTGCCCTGCCGTCCCATCCGACCAGGCGATGACCCCACGACCCAAAATGGGGCTGGAGATCCAACGGCCATCCCGACGAATTGCCCCCAGCGGCTGACGGGTGTTGCGGTTGAAAAACCCACCGTTAATGGCGGCTACTGCTCCCTGTTCGGGGCCAAAGGAAGACAGCTCCCCCAGACCCACCAGCCCCGCAGGTGCAGCCCAGATAGGCCGCAGTTGGCCCGCTGCGAGAGAAATGACCACGATAGAAACGGGGATCCGATTGTCTCCAACCCAAACCTCCTTCTGGTACAAAGGGATCCCTTGCACCACCCGCACCGGCTGCACACCGAGGGTCACCTGAGCTTGAGCAGCCACGCTGGGCAAAAAGAGAGCAGCAGTGCAGGCTAACCCCCAGCCCATGACCCAGGCGCTCAGCTTGGTTTTGGACATGTCTTCACGTCTTTAGGGCTTCACCATTGTCATTGGGAGATGATTATCCCCCTGCGGCAAAGGTTCCCATCACAATGAGCGACAACAGGATCCCGGGAAAGAGCAGCGTCACCAAGATCAGCAGTTCGGATAGGGTCATTGGGGAATGCTACCTACTTAAGGATTGAGCCAACACAGCAGCCCTAATTTTCACCCTAGCGATCCTATGGAAGTGGCCCAGGATCCCTTTGGGATCCCTTAACACTCGATCACCGGTTTTTGCGGCTGCCCGTGCATGCCATCTCTCGCTCTGCCGACAGTATCCTGGCAAGGGGAAAGCCTTATCCAACGGTTCCTATGGGCATCCAAGGCAAACGCATTGCCGTCGAACCCGGCCATCTTCGCCCCTGGCTCAAAGAGGCTGTTTTGGCAGGGGGTGGCGAAATTGTGCCCCTGGCAGAAGCAGAAGCCTTGGTCTGGGCCGATGCCTTTGATGTGCCCGGCCTGAAGTGCTGTCTGGCGGAAGGGAAAGGGATCCGCTGGGTGCAGTTGCCCTGGGCGGGGGTAGAGCCTTTTGTCCGGGCAGGGGTTTTGCATCCTGCCTATGTGTGGACTTGTGGCAAGGGAGTCTATGCTCAACCGGTGGCAGAACATGCCTTGGCCTTGACCTTGGCCGGCTTGCGCGACTTGAAGATCCGCGCCTTGGCCCAAACGTGGCAGGAAGGCTCCGGTACCAGCCTCTGGGGCAGCCGCGTGGTCATTTTTGGGGCCGGGGGCATCGCCCAAGAGTTGATCAAGCTGTTGCAGCCTTTTCAGTGCTCCATCGACGTGGTGCGTCGCAAGGCGGATCCCTTGCCGGGGGCCACGCGGGTGGTGACACTCGCGGAACGGCAAACGGTGTTGGCAGGGGCAGATGTGGTGATCCTGGCTTTGGCCCTCACGCCGGAAACCGAGGGGATCATCGCCCAAGCTGAGTTGGAGCAGATGGGATCCCAGTGTTGGTTGGTGAATGTGGCGCGAGGAAAACACATCGTGACCCCCGACTTGGTGGCCGCCCTGCAGCAGAGGGTCATTCGCGGGGCTGCCTTGGATGTTACGGATCCTGAACCCCTGCCAAAGGGGCATCCCCTTTGGAGTCTGCCCAATTGCCTGATTACCCCCCACACTGCTCTTACCGATGCCATGATTGTCCCAGCCCTCTCTAAGCGGGTGCGAGAAAATGTGCGGCGCTTCCGGGCCGGGGATCCCTTGCTGGGGGTGGTGGATCTGGCTTTGGGGTACTGAGGCCCCCAGTCCCTCCCTTTTGAGGAGCCTGGGATCAGAACATTTGACGCCAAACCCTACTGCGGAGCCATCTCCCGCACGCGGGCAGCAATGGCCTTGGCCATTTCCTGAGTGCCGACGGGATCCCCTGTGGCCAGGTCATAGGTGACCTGCTTGCCCTCGGCGATCACCGCCTGCACCGCCGCCTCCACCCTTGCGGCAGCCTCCCGCTCTCCCAGGTAGCGCAGCATCATCGCCCCGGAGAGGATCAGAGCGCAGGGGTTGACTTTGTTTTGGCCAGCGTACTTGGGAGCAGAGCCGTGAATGGCCTCAAAAACCGCAATCCCATCGCCAATGTTGGCTCCTGGCGCCACCCCCAGCCCGCCGATCATCCCCGCGCACAAGTCGGAAATGATGTCCCCATAGAGGTTGGTGAGCACCAGCACATCGTAGAGCTGCGGCTTTTGCATCAGTTGCATGCACATGTTGTCCACGATGCGATCTTCAAACTCGATGTCGGGGTACTCCTGGGCCACCTCCCGTGCCACCTGCAAAAACAAGCCATCGGTGAACTTCATGATGTTGGCTTTGTGAACTGCCGTCACCTTCTTGCGGCCATTCTGGCGGGCGTACTCAAAGGCAAATTTGACAATGCGGCGGCTGCCGAAGTCCGAAATGGGCTTGATGCCAATGGCGGATCCCTCGCGGATGGGTTTGCCGGAGAGGCGCATCATTTCCTCCCGCGCTTGGATGGCTTCCGGCGTGCCCCGTTCAAACTCGATCCCGGCATAGAGATCTTCAGTATTTTCCCGCACCACCACTAGGTCAATGTCTTGAAAAGGGCTTTTGACACCGAGCATGGATTTGGCCGGGCGCAGATTGGCGTAGAGATCCAGCTCCTTGCGAATGGCTACGTTGACCGAACGAAAGCCAGTACCTACGGGAGTGCCAATCGGCCCTTTGATCGCCACTTTGGTTTCCCGAATGGACTCCAACACCTGGGGCGGCAAGGGGGTGCCGTATTTCTCGATCACCTCCACTCCTGCTTCTACCGGGATCCATTCGAACCGAACCCCAGTAGCCTCCAAGACCGTGGTCATCGCCTTGGCCACTTCCGGGCCGATGCCATCCCCAGGGATCAAAGTCACACGATAGGCCACAGATGCTTCTCCTCGCAGTGTTAACGACAGCGCAAAAACTCCGCCTTGCCAGCGTGAGAGGATCCCTCCACCAGACAGGTTAGAGAACCGGGAACCCTTGAGCTTAAACGACTATAGAACAGGTTGAGACTGAAAATGCTGCGTCCGCTACCTTGAAAAGACTGGGCTGGGGACAAGATTAGGAACTCGGCGGCAAAGAGATCCGCAGTTCCACCACTGTGCCACTGCCAAAGCGGCGATTACGCCAAGCAATGCTTGCCCCGATCAACTCGGCTCGGTAGCGCATGTTGAGCAACCCGTGTCCATGGCCAGACGGCTGGGCGGGATCCGCCCCGCTCTTGGACTCCGGCATACCGCAGCCATCGTCGATGATCTTCAGCTCCAAGTGGGTGTAGGGAGCCTGAGGGTTGATAGAGGAACCGGCGTCCTGTTGAACCTTGGGCTGAATGATGAGATCGATGCGCCGTGCCCCCGCGTGTTTGACAATCAGAAAGCTGGCTTCCAGAGGTGTCCGGCTCAGCAGAGCCAAAGCCCCCAGCCGCTCCTCCCCCCGGTTAATCGGGTAGGCAACAAAGCCTCGCAAGCCATTGGCCTTCACCCACTCCGGGGCGGGCATCCAGGCTTCTTGGGCGGGATTGTTGCTCAAAAGCGGCAGACCCTCCTGGGCCACCCGTCCCAAAGGGCTGTCGTCAGGGTAGATCCGCTGAATTTGGTCATGAGCAGGACTGAGCAGGCCGGCATGGGCCACCGACTGAAAACATCCTTCCTGTGGGTCGAAAAACCAAAGGCGAGCTGAGGCTGCACCCAGACGATCCACCATCTGCCGTACCAAGGTCTGGGCCAACTTGAGCACACACTGCTCCAGCTCCCTCGTCTCTACAGAGTCCGAAGAGGATAGGGAAGACAACTGAGAGGAGAGCAGCACCAGTTCTTGGACAATTTGGTTTGCAGCCTGTAGCTGGCGTGACAGCATGGGATCCCGATTGCGGCAGCGGTGCGGAGCACTTTCAACAGAGGCAACCGAAGGCTTAACAGCAAGAGATAAACTTCCATCAACAAGAAACCAACTTCTGCACAGCCTCTAACCGCCCCAAGGCCCAGCCCCGCCGCTGGAGAAGGGCAAAAGATTCCAGCAAATCCGGCCCCTGCAGATCCCCTGTCAGGGCGGCCCGCAAACTCTTCATCAGCAGGCCCTTTTTCATGTTCTGGCCCTTGGCCACCTGATCCACCAGCGGTTTTAAGCTGTCCGCCGAAACCTGGGGCAGCTCGGCAGCAGCCAACGTGGTGGCCATTGCAGCCATAGCCTCTGCCACCCCAGGCAGGCGCAACTGTTCCAGAGCTGGCAACGTGTAGCTGAGGGGCTCCTGAAACAAAAAGCGGCTGAGCGGAGGAGCCTCTGCCAGGCGGTCGATACCATCGGCAATCAGGCGGGCCACATCTTCCAACCAGGTGGGATCCGGCACCTCGGAAAGGTCAAACCCTGCCGCCTGCCAAAAGGGGGTGAGCCGTTCTACCAGTTCTGGCGGAGAAAGCCGCTTGATGTACTGGCTGTTGATCCAGTTGAGCTTGTCCCAGTCAAAGCGGGCAGCCGCACGGTTAACCCGGTCAAAGTCGAACAGCGCAGCCGCCTTTTCCAAAGAGAAAAGCTCTTCCCCATCCGGGGGCGACCAACTGAGCAAAGCCAAATAGTTCTTGAGAGCTTCCGGCAAAAAGCCCAGTTGCTGGAACTCTGCTACCGAAGTTGCCCCATCCCGTTTGGAGAGCTTTTTCCCCTCCGGGTTCAGGATTAGCGGAGAATGGGCAAACTGGGGAGGTTCGTGGCCAAGAGCACGGTAGAGCAAAATCTGCTTGGGGGTATTGCCGATGTGATCTTCGCCGCGAATCACATGGGTGATGCCCATGTCGATGTCATCCACCACCACCGCCAAGTTGTAGAGAGGGCAGCCATCCGCCCGGGCAATGACCATATCCCCCCCCAAGTCCTGGGTGTTCCAGGTAATGGGGCCGCGAATGAGATCCACCCAAGACACTTCCAGGGGCTCCTCGATTTTGAAGCGGATCACCGGCTGCCGACCCTCGGCTTCGTAGGCCCGTCGCTGGGCTTCGGTGAGAAAGCGGTGGCGGTTGTCGTAGCGGGGGGCTTTGCCGGCGGCCTTCTGGGCAGCGCGCATCTCCTCCAGCTCCGCCTCGCTGACGTAGCAGCGGTAGGCCAACCCTCGATCCAGAAGCTGCTGTACCACCGCTTGATAGCGCTCGATGCGCTTGGATTGGTAGACCGGCCCTTCGTCCCAGTCTAGGCCCAACCAGGCCAGGCCCGCCAAAATGTTGCGGGTGTAGCGGGGCAAAGAGCGGTCGCGGTCGGTGTCCTCGATGCGCAAAATGAACCGGCCACCGTGGCGACGGGCATACAGCCAGTTGAACACTGCCGTTCGGGCGGTGCCGATGTGCAGATTTCCGGTTGGGCTGGGGGCAATGCGAACACAAACACTCACAGGTCTAAGGATCCCAAGCAGAGTATCCCGATCCTAGTCGGCGGCGAGATCCTTTGTCATGTTGGCGTTCTATTGGGTTGCAGGCGGTTGCCAATCGAGGCATTTCGAGTAGAATCCGCCTTAGCTGCCGGTCAAAAGGTAGGCTTCATGGGGATCCAAGTCAATGAGCAACGTTCAAACCCCGCTTTTTTCCGGTGTTGAGGAAAAGCTGTAGCGCAGGAGGAATCACAGCACATGCGTCTGACTTCGGCCATTCTTCTGGGTTGTCTATCCGCCGGGATCCCGGCTGGATCCGCCTTGGCCCAAATTGCCTATCCTTCTTATCCGGTGGGAGATGCCCTAGACAGGATCCTGTTGGATACAGGTAGGAATGTGGATCCGGTCACTTTCCCTGAAGAAGTGGTGCGCTCCCAGGCTCGACAAACCACCGCCTTCTTCACGACTTTGCTGAACCAGCGCACCAACATCCCACCCCTGCGCTCGCTGGATTTGCCCAGCCCCTATCAGGCTTCGGTTCGTACCCAGGCCGGATATTACCGCGTCACCCAGACAGAGCCCGTTTTGGATTTTGAAATCTTGCGCTAGGCAAGGCAGGTATTCAGGGCCTACTCCAGCACCGGTCTGCTGCTGTCAGAATCCTCCTCCTGTGGGGCGGGGAGTATGTCAAAATTCGGCAAGAACCCTTGAGTGGCCGCAATGATCCCACCGGATGGATCCTCCCTTTCCTCTGTCCCTGCTTGGCATAGCCTCACCCTTGCCGCCGCCATCCAGAAGTTGCAGACCGATCCCGATCGCGGCCTCACCACTCAGCAGGTAATCCAGAGGCAGCGGGAGTATGGCCCCAATGAGCTGATCACCTCCTCTGGCCGTAGCTCCTGGCAAGTCCTGCTGGATCAATTCCGCAACGTCATGCTGCTGATGCTGATCGCTGTAGCCGCGATCTCGGCCACTTTGGACTTGCAAGAAGGCGAGTTTCCCAAAGATGCCCTGGCCATTTTGTTGATCGTCGGCCTCAACGGCAGCCTGGGCTATTTGCAAGAAAGTCGGGCGGAAAAAGCGCTGGCAGCCCTGAAAAAACTGGCTTCCCCTACCGTGCGGGTGGAGCGGGATGGCCTGTGGCAAGAAGTTCCGGCCAGCCAACTGGTGCCGGGGGATCGCGTGTTGCTGGAGGCGGGGGTGCAGATCCCAGCCGATGGGCGCTTGGCCGAGGCCGTGAACTTGCAGGTGCGAGAGGCAGCTTTGACCGGAGAAGCCACCCCTGTAACCAAACAGGCAGACTGCGTCCTCCCGCCGGATATCGAGCTGGGGGAACGGCGCAACATGGCCTTCATGGGCACCGAAGTGATTCAGGGGCGAGGGATCCTCCTGGTCACCAGCATCGGGATGAATACCGAGCTGGGCAAAGTGGCAACCTTGCTGCAATCGGTGGAGACCGAGCCCACCCCGCTGCAGAAGCGCATGAGCCAACTGGGCAATGTGCTGGTGTCGGGATCCCTGGCTTTGGTGGCCTTGGTGGTGGGGATAGGGCTGCTGCAAGCCGGGAGCATGGCCCCCTTTACCTCGCTTTTGGAAACTTCCTTGAGCATGGCCGTGGCCGTGGTACCAGAGGGGCTGCCTGCGGTGATCACTGTCACCCTGGCCATAGGCACCCAACGCATGGTGCGCCGCCACGCCCTGATCCGCCGCCTGCCGGCAGTAGAGACCCTGGGATCCGTCACCACCATCTGCTCCGACAAAACCGGCACCCTCACGGAAAACAAAATGGTGGTGACCGACATCGTTACCCCCGACCGCCACTACCACGTCAGCGGCAGCGGTTACATCCCCAAGGGCTCCTTCTACTGCGGCGGCCAGCCCATAGATCCCGGGAGCGCCCCGGATCTGCAGGCCATCTTGCGGGCCGTGGTGTTCTGCAACGATGCCCTGTTGCAGGCCAGCCTCCAACCCGTTGCCGGTCGCAACCCACGGTCTGCAGTTTCTTCTCCCCCTTCAACGCCCACCTGGTCCATCCTGGGGGATCCGACCGAAGCAGCCCTGCTGGTGGCAGCCGCCAAGGCCAACCTCCACAAAGGCTCTTTACAGGAGCGCTACCCACGGGTGCAGGAGCTTCCCTTCAGCTCGGAACGAAAACGCATGAGCGTGGTGATCCAAGAAAACGGCGGCTACTGCGTCTACATCAAGGGATCCCCAGAGCTGGTGCTGGAGCGGTGTGATCGCATCCAGAAAGGGGGAACTTGGCAGGAACTGTCGGAAACCGATCGCCAGGCCATCCTCGGCACCAATAACCGCCTGGCCGCCCAAGGTATCCGGGTTCTGGGGGTAGCCACCCAGAGGCTAGAGCGGATCCCGGACAACGGGGAAGAGGTGGAGCACAACCTGGTTTGGCTGGGCTTGGTGGGGATGCACGATGCTCCGCGACCAGAGGCGCGAGAGGCCGTGGCCCGCTGCCGAGAAGCTGGGATCCGCACCCTGATGATTACCGGCGATCATCAGCTCACGGCTGTGGCCATTGCCCGGGAGTTGGGCATTCTCGAGTCCGAAGATCAGGCCATTGACGGACGCACCCTCTCCCGCCTGAGTTTTGAGGAGCTGCTGCAAACGGTGCAGACGGTCAACGTCTATGCCCGCGTGGCACCCGAACACAAGCTGCGCATTGTGCAAGCCCTGCAAAAGCAAAACGAGTTTGTGGCCATGACCGGGGATGGGGTTAACGACGCGCCTGCTCTGCGCCAGGCGGATATCGGCATTGCCATGGGCATCACCGGCACCGATGTGAGCAAAGAGGCCAGCGACATGGTGCTGCTGGACGACAACTTCGCCACCATCGTGGCAGCCATTGAAGAAGGGCGAGTGGTCTACAGCAACATCCGCCGCTTTGTGAAGTACATTTTGGGCAGCAACATCGGTGAGGTGCTGACAGTGGCTGCTGCCCCCATCCTGGGCTTGGGGGATGTGCCGCTGACACCCCTACAGATCTTGTGGATGAACTTGGTGACCGATGGCCTGCCCGCTCTGGCCTTGGCTTTGGAACCGGCGGAGCCAGGGGTGATGCAGCGCCCCCCCTTCAACCCCAAAGAGAGCATCTTCGCCCAGGGGCTGGGAGCCTACATGGTGCGCATCGGCGTGGTTTTTGCCATCTCCACGATCCTCATGATGGCCATTGTGGAAGCCTACATCCCCCACTGGCGCACAATGGTCTTCACCACCCTGTGTATCGCCCAGATGGGCCATGCGCTGGCCGTGCGCTCCAACGAGAAGCTCACCATCGAGACCAACCCTTTTTCCAACCCCTACCTGCTGGGCGCGGTCCTGACCACTCTGCTCTTGCAATTGGCTCTGCTCTATGTGCCTTTCTTGCGCAGCTTTTTTGGAACAGAGGAGCTAAGCCGTACTGAACTTTTAATCTGCCTGGGTTTCAGCACCGTGGTCATGGTTTGGGTGGAGCTGGAAAAACTCTACTGCCGCTGGCGCAAGGGATCCCGCTGAATCTTCACAATTATTTTTCACAATAAAGCATCTTCACAATAAAGAGTCTCTCTCCCTACTGCACCCAGAAACAAAGCTTTGAGCCAAGACTCATTTCCCCAAAAAGCCACTCTTGAGGAATCCTGCCCATTGCATAGAGGCCATTTCCGCAAGTTAGCTGAGCTTCCCCTTTTGACCTCCAAGATAAGCTGGAAAGACTTGCTGGGATACTGTGGAAAGGGGGCAGGAATCTCTGGGTTCTATGCACAGAGAGCTATGGGCGGTAGGGAAAACGGTGGGCCTGGTGGATCCCTCTGGCCTTGCCTTTTGGCTGCTGGGATCCCTCTTCTTGGCTCTCCTGCTGCTTGGCGTCAGCCTGGGGGAAAGTCAGCCGCTTTCTGTCTTCAGAGGGATCCTGGGATCCCTTTCTCGAAGATTTCCCTTCCAACCTCCTAGAGGCACCCCCAGCCCAGAGGCTCGTTTTCGGGCAGCCTTGGAAGCCAGCTTGGATGCTATTTACCTGCTGGAGGCGGTGCGGGATCCCGTTACCCGCGAGATCCGCGACTTTGTCTTTGTGGATGTCAACGCCAAGGGGGGAGAGCTCATTTCCCTCCAGCGCCGGCAGATCATCGGCCAGCGGCTGTGCGAGCTGCTGCCCATCAACCGCTGGGGGGGCTTTTTTGAGAAATACAAGCGAGTGGTGGAAACCGGCATTCCTCTGGAAGAGGAGTTCCCCATTTCGGGGCAGCCGGGCTTGAAGGCCAGTTGGATCCATCACCAAGTGGTGCCGGTGGGAGACGGGATCCTCATCACCAGCCGCGACATCAGCGAGCGGGTCAAGATGGAGCGGGCTCTACAGGAAAGCGAGTCTCGCTACCGCGCCCTCTACGAGGCCATTCCCGACTTGATTTTTGAGCTCAGCGCCGAGGGAGTCATTCTTCATTGCAAGCCTTCCCCTTACGTTCCCACCCGACATCCGCCTGAGTTTTACGTGGGTTGCCGCGCCCAAGACGTGTTTACTGGCTCGCTGAAAGAGCAGTATCCATCTCTGGCGGAGGGGGCCTTGGTCAGCCAGACGCCGCAGTACCTAGAGTACGAAGTTGAGATTGAGCCGGGGATCCGCTGCTATCGGAGAGCCTGCGTTGTCGCTCACGGGAGAGACAAAGTTTACATCCTGGTGCGAGATATCACCGAGCGGAAACAGGCGGAGTTGGCCCTTAGAGAAATGGAAGCCACCCAGCGGGCCATTCTCCAAGCCATCCCCGACCTCATCCTTCGCCTGAATAGCCAGGGCATCTGCCTGAGCTTTATTTCCGGCGGCGATGTCCATCTTTACTGCCCAGCAGAGCGCCACTTAGGTCGATCCCTCCAGGAGATTCTGCCGCCAGCGCTGGCCGAGCAGCGGCTTTTCTATGTTCAGCAAGCCCTGGCCACCCAAACCCAACAGCGCTACGAGTACAGCATTGAAGTTCAAGGGGAGGTACGCTACGAAGAGGCCCGCATTGTCCCTCTCAACAGCCAGGAAGTCCTGGCAATCGTGCGGGATATTACAGAAGCCAAGCAGGCGGAGCTGGCCCTGAAGGCTGCTGGACAGCTGCAGCGAGCCATTCTAGAGACCATTCCCGACTTGATCTTTCGCCTGGACAGCCAGGGCATCTGCTTGAGCTTTGTCTCGGGGGGCGAGGTTCTTCCCTATGGCTCACCCGACACCTACGTGGGCCGATCCCTGCAGGAGCTTTTGCCACCGGAGTTGGCCGAGCGGCGGCTTTTCTTTGTTCAGCAGGCTATAGCTACCCAGACGCGGCAGCGCTACGACCAAAGCATCGAGATTGAAGGGGAGACCCGCCACGAAGAGGTGCGCATTGTGCCCCTCAACCCCCAAGAGGTGGTGGTGATCGTCCGCGATGTAACCGACAGGGTGCGATCCCAGCAGGCCGTCCAGGAAAGCGAGCAGAAGTTCCGGGCTCTGTTTGAGAATGCCGCTGTGGCCATCCTCATCCGCCATGCAGAGACGAGCGAGATCCTGGAGGCCAACTCCCAAGCCATTTCGGCCTATGGCTTCTCCAGCCTGGAGGAGCTGCGGGCCTTCGACGCTTGCGAGCAGTCTCCCTATCGCCGGGCTTTGCAGGGGAGGGAGTTTGCTTTGCAGCCCCACTTGGAGCAGGCCCGCCAGCAGGGATCCGCCCGCTTTGAGTGGCAATGGCAGCGGCAGGATGGCCGAGTTGTCTGGGAAGACGTGTTTGTGCAGCCCCTTGTCTTGCGCGGGATCCCGTGTTGGGTGTTTACCGCGGTGGACATCACTGCCCGCAAGTCGGCAGAAGCGGAGCTGGAGCAGTTTTTCTCGGTAGCTCTGGATTTGCTCTGCATTGCCGATGCCCAAGGGTACTTTCGCCGTCTTAACCGAGCCTGGGAGACTACGCTGGGCTATTCCCTGCAGGAGCTGCAGAGCCGACCCTTTTTGGAGTGGGTTCACCCGGAAGATGTCCCCGCCACACAGGCCGCCATGCAGCAGCTTGTCGAAGAAGAACAGCTGGATCACTTTGTCAACCGCTACCGCACCCAGGACGGCAGCTATCGTTTCATCGAGTGGCGAGCCTCTTTGGCCGGATCCCTGGTCTACGCCGCCGGACGGGATATCACCGTAGCCAAGCTGGCAGAAGAGCAGATGAAAGCAGCCAAGGAAGCTGCCGAAGCCGCCAGCCGCGCCAAGAGCGAGTTCCTGGCCACCATCAGCCACGAGATCCGCACCCCCATCAACGCCATTTTGGGGATGACCAGTCTACTCCTGGACACCTCCTTGGATCCGCAGCAGCAGGATTGGGTACAGACCATCCGCTATGGAGGCGAGGTGCTGCTGAACCTGATCAACGACATCCTCGATTTCTCCAAGATCGAGTCCCAAAAACTGGAACTGGAGGAAATACCCTTTTCCTTGCCGCAGTTGGTGGAAGAGCTGCTGGATTTGATGGCCGCCCAAGCCCAGAGCAAGGATCTGGAACTGGTGGCTTGGGTGGATCCCAGCCTGCCGCCAACCTTGATAGGGGATCCGGGCCGCCTGCGGCAAATTTTGGCCAACCTGCTCAGCAACGCCATCAAGTTCACCCCCCAGGGAGAGGTAGTGGTGACGGTCGAGGCAGGGGAGAGGGATCCCGAAAAGCAGTGGGTAAGCGTTCAGGTGCAAGATACCGGCATTGGCATTCCCCCGGAAAAATTGGATCGCCTCTTTAAGCCCTTCAGCCAGGTGGATAACTCCATCAGCCGCCAGTTTGGCGGCACCGGTCTGGGCCTGGCCATCAGCCAGCGTCTCTGCCAGCTCATGGGGGGAGAAGTCGGGGTGGAAAGTCAGCCAGGCCAGGGATCCACTTTTCGCTTTCGCATTCCCCTTCGCATTCCCCTGAAGAGGTTAGACCAGGAGCCATCGGCAACAGCTGCGCCGGATCCCAGCTTGGCCGGTAAGCAGATCTTGCTGGTGGAAGATAACGCCAGCCAACGGCAGCTGTTGGCCCGACTGCTGAGCGCTTGGGGCATGGAGGTAACCTGTTGTGCCTTGGCGGCAGAAGCCCAGGCTGCAGCTAGAACCCATTCTTTTGACCTAGCCCTGCTGGATGCCACTCTGCCAGGCCAGGATGGCCTAACCTTGGCGGCTAACCTGCGGAAAGCGCAACCCCACCTGTTGCCCATAGTGCTGACGGGGCGCAACTTCCTCTCCACAGCAGACCCTCTCCCCACTTTGGCCAAGCCGGTCAAAGCCTCCCAACTGCGGAAGCTGCTGCTGGGGCTTGTGGGAGAAAAAGCTCCTTCCTCCTTATCTTCCTCTCCCGCCGCTCCTCCCTCCATTTGGGACGCGACCCTGGCCAGCCGCTACCCGCTTCAGATCCTGGTGGCAGAGGATAACCCGGTTAACCAGAAGGTGATTCGCCTCATGCTGGAGCGATTGGGCTACCGGCCCGACATAGTCGGCAACGGTCTGGAAGCCGTCCAAGCTCTGCGCCTGCGACCCTACGATCTGGTGTTGATGGATATGCAAATGCCGGAGCTGGATGGTCTTGCGGCCACCCGTCGCATCCGCGCTGAACTGCCTCCTGAGCGCCAGCCTCGCATTGTTGTCCTCACGGCCAATGTGTTTTCGGAAGGCCGTGCTGCTGCCCAAGCTGCTGGGGTAGATGGCTATCTAACCAAACCCTTGGAGCCGGCTACCCTAGTCCGGGTTCTTCAGGGATCCCTTCCCCTTCCCATCCCGGCCAGCCAAGAAGAGGATCCGCCCCTCGACCCCGTTATCCTCGCCCAGATGCGGGCAGTCTTCAGCTCCCCCCAAGCCTGGCAGGAGATGGTCCAAATCTACCGGCAAGACAGCGAGGCTCTGCTGGGATCCCTGCGGCAGGCCCTAGAGCAGCGGGATCCCCAAGCCATTGCTCGGTTGGCCCACCGCCTCAAAGGCGGCAGCAGCACCCTGGGCGCCAAACGTCTGGCCGAGCTGTGTCAGCAGTTGGAAAAGCTGGTTCATGCCGAGCCAGCCAGTTCTGTAAAATGGGATACTATAGAGCAAGCCGTGCAGAAGCTGGAGGTGGCATATCGGCAAGTTATCCTCAGTCTCTGAGTGCAGAGCTTTTCTCCCTCTCCTCTCGATGCCTATGCTGAGGCCCAATCCCCACCCTCCGGCCAGCTCGCCGGCGGTTCCTGAGGCCCAGGCGGGATCCCCCTCTCCTGAAAAGAAGCCGTTGTTGTTGATCGCGGACGATGAGCCCAGCCAGCGACTCTTGGTTCGCTACGCCCTTGAGCGAGAAGGCTACCAAGTTCTAGAAGCCAGCAGCGGCGAGGCTTGCTTGCAGCTAGCCGCCCAACACTCAGTGGATATGGTGTTGCTGGATGCGGTCATGCCAGATTTGGATGGGTTTGAGTGCTGTCGCCGCCTCCATGCTCAAAACTCGGATCTGCCCATCCTCATCGTCACTGCGCTGGAAGATGAGTCCTGCGTGGATGAAGCCTTTGCTGCCGGGGCCAGCGATTACATTTCCAAACCCATTCGTTGGGCGGTTTTGAAGCGGCGCATCCGCCACCTGATCCAGGCCAGCCAAGCCCAACGCCACCTGCGGGAACTTAACCAAGCCCTAGAAGCCAAAGTGCAGGAACGCACTGCCCAGCTGGCCTGCCAGGTACAGGACTTGCAGCAGCTCAGCCGCCTTAAGGATAGCTTTCTGGCCAGCGTTTCCCACGAGCTGCGCACCCCCCTCACCAAGATCAAGCTGGCCCTGGAACTGTTGGGCCGCACTCCTCTCAACGAGAAGCAGTGCCAATACCACCGCATCGCTTTGGAAGAGTGTCAGGCTGAAATTGAGCTGATCAACAGATTGCTGGATCTGCAGAGCCTAGAAGCCAAAGAGTTGAGCTCTGCGGCTGCCGCCATCGATCTCCACAGCCTTTGCACAAGCCTACTCAATGGGGTGCGAGAACGGGCTCAGGCTCGGCAACTGAAGCTGGAGATGGCGGAGCTGACCTCACTTCCCGCAGTGCTCTACAGCTACCCGCAGCAGCTAACCCTGATCCTGAAGGAACTGCTGGAAAATGCCTGCAAGTTTACCCAGCCGGGCGGAACCCTCCGCTTGGAGGTGCAAGCCTTTCCCGGTGGGGTTGAGTTAAGAGTCGGCAATACCGCCCAAATCGAGCCTGACCACCTGCCCCACCTTTTCGAGCGCTTTTACCGGGTGCCCTCTGAGGATCCCTGGGCGCAGCCGGGCAGCGGCCTTGGACTGGCCTTGGTGAAGCATTGGGTGGAGTATCTGCAGGGCCAAGTCCGGGTCACCAGCCAGAAGGGATGGACTTGGTTTGTCCTTTGGCTGCCCAGCCTAGAGCCCTCCAACCGTTGACGCCCAAAGGCGGGTGGGAGGCAGCGATTGAGACTTTAGTGACCAACGACAGCAGCAGTCTCAGCAGTGGCAAAGGAGGTGCCACACCCACAGCTAGCTATTGCATTGGGGTTCCTGAAGCGGAAACCGCCCCCCAGCAGATCCTCGGAAAAGTCGACGGTGGTGCCGCTGATCAAGGTCATACTCAAGGGATCCACCGCCACCTGGATATCCCCAAAGTCGAAGGTATGATCGTCAGGGTTGGCCCGAGACTCGAAGTTCATTACGTAAGAGAGGCCAGAGCAGCCGCTCGGCTTGACCCCTAGACGCAGGATGGGCTGGGATCCCTCTTTTTCGTACTTGCTGCGCAGGCGCTTCAACTCTTGGATGGCGCTGTCGGTCAGGGTGATCATGACAAGAAGGCTCAAGGGTACGTTCTACTCCCCATCCTATCAAGGGTTTTTTCTCGGCCAGCGAGAGCAGTTGGTAAGCTAGGGATCCCAATCCTTGAGGTCTTGCCCCTGTGACAGATCCCAATGCCATTCGGATCACCTTTTTGGGCACCAGCTCCGGCATGCCCACCCGCCAGCGCAATGTCTCTGGGGTGGCGGTGCAGTTTCCCCAGCGGTCGGAATGGTGGCTGTTCGATTGTGGCGAGGGCACCCAGCACCAGTTGCTGCGCCTAGACGAGCTGCGCCCCAGCCAGTTGCGCCGCATTTTCATCACCCACATGCACGGGGATCACATCTACGGCCTGCCGGGGCTGTTGGCCTCCTGTGGCTTGGGCAGCACCCCTGAGCACATCGATATCTACGGCCCGCCGGGCCTGGAAGAGTACCTGAAGGCCGTGTTGCGCTACAGCGAGACGCGCATCCCCTACGGCTTCCGCGTTCACACCGTCGAAACCGGCCTCATCCTGCAAGAGCCGGAATACTCCGTCTTCTGCGCGCCCTTGGATCACCGGGTGCCCGCCTTCGGCTACCGCGTGGTGGAACAGGATCGGCCAGGCAGCTTTAATGTGGCCAAAGCCCAAGCCGATGGGATCCCCTTTGGCCCTCTGTATGGGCAGCTCAAGGCCGGCCAATCCATCATCTGGCAGGGCCGCTGCTTTCACGGACGGGATTATGTCGGGGATCCCATTCCGGGCCGCAAATTCTCCTACTGCACCGACACGATTTTCTGCCGCAATGCTGTTGATCTCTCCCGGGCTGCGGATCTGGTCATCCACGAGGCTACCTACGCTCAGGCTGACTTGGAGCTGGCCCGCCGCTCTAAGCATTCCACCGCCGCCATGGCCGCCCAAGTGGCCGCCGAAGCCAAGGCCCAAGCTTTGATCCTCACCCACTTCAGCCCCCGCTACACCCCAGAGGCCCCCATTACCTTGGAAGACCTGCTGGCAGAAGCTCAGGCCATTTTTCCCAATACCCTGCTGGCCCGCGATCGGCTGACCTACGAGATCCCCCGTCGCAGCCCGTCCCCTCTGCCGGTGGGTGTGGGCTTGCCTCGCTAGAATGGTAGAACTGACTGTCTCAACCGGCAATGACGGATCCCAGACCCTACCCCGAACGTCCCCCATTTCCAGAGCGGCCCAAAACCGAACAACTGGATCAAACTGCCAACGAATGGCGAGCCTTCAGCGCTTTGCCTCCTGCCACCTCTCTGCCCCCGGTTCAAGCCGAGCGGCCAGTCCCGCAAACGGCTGCTGAGGGGGAAACCCTGCCGAAATTGGCTCCCTGGAGTAAACGGATAGGGGCCTTTGCCCTCGACTTTGGGCTGGGGCTGGGGATCTCCTACCTAGCCCAAGGCTTGGCTGCTCTGGTGGGATCCGATGCAAGCGCAGTGGACATGGTCGGCTATATCGCCTTCTTCGCCACCTGGCTGGTGAACCGCGGCTATTTCCAGTCCCGCCCTGAGGGCCAAAGCCTCGGCAAATGGCTGCTGAACATCAAAACCCTGGATCCCGAGACCGAAGCCTCGCCGCACCTGGTTCGTTCTCTGGCTCGAGAGGGGGTGCTCTCCCTCTTTGTGCTCACGGAGGCCCTGCTGGTGCCTCTGGCTGCGGATGGGCTGTTTGCCGTCTTCGACAAGGAAAAACGCCAAACCATTCACGACCGCGCCGGACGTACCCTAGTGGTGGAAGCGGAGCGGGGCTATCACCTGGATGAAAAAGTCTTGCGGTTTTTGCAGGACATCCTAGAGGGGGACGCTGCTGACGACGTCAAATCGGCTGCTCGCGACCTGCTGCGCCAAGCCCAGCGCAATGACACCGTGCGGGATCTGTCCAAGCAGTTGCAGCGCCTGAGCAAAGATGTGGATCGCAACGCCCGTAGCCTACGGCAACAAACGGGCAAGCAAGTGAAAACTTGGGTTGATTCCGTCAAGGAAAAGTTGGATAATTGGTGATCGCGCTTATCGAGGTAAACCCCCATCTCCAGCCTCAGGATCTGGGATTGCAGTTTCCTCATTGCCGTTTACCTTCGTCTTGGGATCCGTCATGGCCAAAGCAAAGGGTGCCCGCATCATCATCACCCTGGAGTGCACCGAGTGCCGCACCAACGTCAACAAACGTTCTCCAGGTGTGAACCGCTATACCACCACCAAAAACCGCCGTAACACAACAGCCCGCTTGGAGCTGAAGAAATTCTGCCCCCACTGCAACCGCCACACCGTCCACAAAGAGATTAAGTAGTTCAAGCCGTTTCGCCGTTCTCCTGACCTATGGTTTACGCTCGCCGCCGCCTGTCTCCCATTAAGCCGGGAGAGCCCATTAGGTACACCGATGTGGAGCTGCTCAAGAAATTTGTTACCGAGCGAGGCAAGATCTTGCCCCGCCGCATCACCGGCCTGACCGCCAAACAGCAGCGGGAGCTCACTGCCGCGATCAAACGAGCGCGCATCATGGGTCTTCTTTACTTTGTCAACAAAGAGGGATAGCTTTCTCCGGATCCCGATGGGCCTGCAGCTTTCGCCGGAACTCCAAGCCCGCTTGTCCCAGCCCCTCAATATCGGCGGGGTAAAAGTTTTGAGCCGCGTTTTTCAGGCGCCGCTGTCAGGGGTAACCGACCAAGTCTTTCGAGGGCTGGTGCGCCGTTTTGCCCCCCACAGCTTGGTTTACACGGAAATGGTCAGCGCGACCGGCTTGCGCTATGCCCGCCAGTTGCCCCGCATCATGGAGGTTGGCGAGGGGGAGCAGCCTATTGGCATCCAACTGTTTGATTGTCGGCCCGACTTTCTGGCGGAAGCAGCCCGCATGGCTGTGGACGAAGGGGCGACCTTGGTGGACATCAACATGGGCTGCCCGGTGAACAAGATTACCAAAAACGGCGGCGGCTCTTCTCTGCTTCGCGATCCCGACACGGCAGCGCGAATTGTGGAGGCGGTGGCCAACGCAGTGGAGGTGCCCGTAACCGTGAAAACGCGCCTGGGCTGGTCAGATCAGGAGATCAACATTTTGGATTTTGCCCACCGTCTGCAGGAGGCAGGGGCGCAACTGCTCACCCTGCATGCCCGAACACGCGCCCAAGGCTTCAACGGCAAAGCCCGCTGGGACTGGATCCGCCGCGTCAAACAGCACCTGCGCATTCCCGTCATCGCCAATGGGGATATTTTCTCGACAGCCGCAGCGGTGAAGTGTTTGGAGGAAACCGGAGCCGATGGGGTGATGTGCTCCCGCGGCACCATGGGCTATCCCTTTCTGGTGGGGGAAATCGATCACTTCCTGAAAACCGGTCAAGAAAGACCGGCCCCCACTCCCCTGGAGCGGATTCAAATGGCCTTAGAGCATCTGCGCGGTCTCTGGGAGTACAAGGGAGAACGTGGCATCCGTCAGGCCCGCAAGCACATGACTTGGTACATCAAAGACTTTGCCGGAGCCTCTCAATTCCGTGCTCTCCTCTGTCGCATTGAGACGGTGCAGGAAGGGGAAGCCCTGCTTCTTCAAGCCATGGAGCGCTGCCAAGAAGCCACACCTCGACCGGAAGAGACGGTTGAAGCGACTGAAGAGGTTGACCTTCTCCCTGAGGCCGGTTGGGCGTAGCTCCAAGGATCCCCACAATTGGAAATTGCTTGGAAATCGCCGCACGTCTGCCTTGGCTGTAGCCTGTGGCCCCGAAAAAGGCTATTGCGCCTGCTGCTGGGACAGGGCTGCCACCAACTTTTCTCCCATTTCCTGGCAACCCACTAAAGTCATTCCCTCAGAGTAGAGGTCTGGGGTGCGGTACCCTTGCGCCAAAACGGCTTCTACCGCCTGTTCGATGCGGTCGGCAGCTTGTGGCTGATCCAAGGAGTAACGCAGCATCAGGGCGCCGGAGAGCACCTGGGCAATGGGGTTGGCTTTGTCTTGTCCGGCAATGTCGGGAGCCGACCCATGTACCGGCTCGTATAGGCCGGGGCCAGAGGATCCCAGAGAGGCAGAGGGCAGCATACCAATAGAGCCGGTCAGCATGGCCGCTTCATCGGAGAGGATATCGCCGAAGAGATTGCCCGTGAGGATGACGTCGAACTGCTTGGGCCAGCGCACCAACTGCATGGCGGCATTGTCGATGTACAGGTGGGAAAGTTCCACCTCCGGGTACTCAGCCGCAATGACATTGACCCGCTCCCGCCACAGTTGCGACACCTCGAGAACGTTGGCTTTGTCCACCGAGCAGAGCTTGCGCCGGCGTTTGCGGGCCAGCTCAAAGGCAACTCGGGCAATCCGATCCACCTCAGCTTCGCTATAGACCATGGTGTTCACGCCGCGCCGAGATCCTTGGGCATCCGTGAAGATTCCCTTAGGTTGGCCGAAGTAAATGCCCCCCGTCAGCTCCCGCACTACCACCAGGTCGATCCCCGAGATCACCTCTGGCTTCAGGGAGGAAGCCCCCACCAGTTGAGGGAAGACTTTTACCGGGCGCAAGTTGGCAAACAGCCCCAGCCCCGCCCTCAAGCCCAACAAGGCCCGCTCCGGGCGTTTCTCAGGAGGCAGAGCGTCATACTTGAAGTCGCCGACAGCAGCCAGATAAACGGCATCGCTCTCTTGAGCCATTTTCAGGGTTTCTGCCGGCAAGGGATCCCCAGTCTGGTCGTAGGCGGCCCCGCCGATCAGGCCCTCTTGCCACTGAAGAGCAAATCCCATCTGCCGGGCAACTGCATCCAAAACGGCTCGTCCCACCCGCATGATTTCGGGGCCGATGCCATCTCCGGCAAGGGCTGTGATCCGATAGGTTCGAGCAGTTGAAGAAGAAGTGCTCATGGGCAGTCAAGCTGAAAACGAGGGCGTAGAGATACTACCACTTCGGCGGGCTGGCCCATCCCTTGGCACACAGGTTTGCAGACAACTCCTCTAAAAAGCTCTCCAAAAGAGAAAGTGCAGCCCGGCCACCGACCTGCTGCACTCTCGAGCGAGCAACCCACCAAGCTGCAGTCCCAGATGTTCTTTTAGAACAAGCCCAAGGTGACCCACTTATCCAAGGGCAAGGTGGCACCTATGCCCAGGTAGAGGGTGACCAAGGTGCCGATCAGGAACACCGTTGTCGCCACTGGGCGGCGCAAGGGGTTTTGGAACTTGTTGACGTTTTCGATGAAGGGCACAAACAAGAGACCGACAGGAATGGCAGACATCAGAGCAATTCCCAACAGCTTGTTGGGAGCAATCCGCAGGATGTGGAAGGCGGGGTAGAGATACCATTCCGGCAGAATTTCCAGAGGCGTAGCAAAGGGATCCGCCGGCTCCCCTACACCTGCCGGATCCATGACTGACAGGCCGACAATCACTCCAATAGTGCCCAGGATCACCACTGGAAACATAAAGAGCAAATCGTTGGGCCAAGCGGGCTCACCATAGGTCATGTGGCCCATGTTTTTCTTCAGCTTGGCTACAACTTTGGGGTTGTCTAGATCAACCTTGCGGGTAATGGCCTCGGTCGCTATCACCTGTTTTGAGACGGCCATGGGAGTTCTCCTTATCTAGGGACAAAAGTTCTGAAAAAGTGGCAGGTAAAGATCCCAGTTACCAGGAAAGTCAAAGGCGTCTGGGAGTCAAACCTTGCTCACAAAGGCCCAGAAATGCCTTGGCGGCGGATCATCAAAAAGTGCATGGTCATAAAGACTGCGGTCAGCCAGGGTAGCACGAAAGTGTGCAAGCTGTAGAAGCGAGTCAGGGTAGCTTGACCCACTGCTTCGCCACCCCGGATCAGTTGCACCAACAAGTCGCCCACCACCGGAATGGCACTGGGCACACCTGAGACGATCTTGACTGCCCAGTAGCCCACCTGATCCCAGGGCAGGGAGTAGCCGGTAACGCCAAAGGAGACGGTCAGCACCGCCAAGATCACGCCGGTTACCCAGGTCAGCTCACGGGGCTTTTTGAATCCCCCTGTCAGATAGACCCGGAAGGTGTGTAGGATCATCATCAGCACCATCATGGAGGCGCTCCAACGGTGGATGGAGCGCAACAGCCAGCCGAAGTTCACCTGGGTCATGATGTAGTTCACCGATTCAAAGGCCTCAGCCACCGTCGGACGATAGTAAAACGTCATGGCGAAGCCGGTGGCAAACTGAATTAAGAAGCACACCAGCGTCACCCCGCCGAGGCAGTAGAAGATGTTAACGTGAGGCGGAATGAATTTCCCTGTTGCGTCGTCGACGAAAGGCGTAATCTCCAGCCGCTCGTCCAACCAGTCGTAAACTTTGCTCATAATGCCTGCAATTCTTGAAATTGGATCTCGAGGGCGGGGCAAGCCCACTCTACTCAGCAATGTAACACAATCTTTTAACACCATCCTGGCGTCGGGCTCAGCTTGGGGACGAAGATCTCGATCCCAGGAGGCCAGGCAAGTTTTCGATATTGCGTTTTGTTCATGTTTCTTAATGTTTTTTGGGATCGATGGTTGTGCAGAAGCCGAGATACACAGGGATCCGCTGGAGAGGGTGGGGGATCCGCATTGTCTTGCTTGGGTGTTTGCTCTGGGCGAGTTTGGGCATTGGCGCCTGTCCAGGGCAGGCCAGCCGCTGGGGAGAAGAGCAGCAACTGCTGGCGCAGGCTTGGGCCTATGTGGATCGGGCCTATGTGGATCCGGGGTTTAACGGGCAAAACTGGTGGCAGGTGCGGCAACGGTTTCTCTCCCGGCCCTTAAAGGAGCGCAAGCAGACCTATCAGGCCATTGAGGAGATGTTGGCCACTCTGGGGGATCCCTTTACTCGCTTTCTGGATAAAGAGCACTACCTCAGCCTGCAGACCTCCACAGCCGGCGAGCTGAGCGGTGTCGGCTTGCAGATTGCCATCGATGAGCAGGGGGCGGTGCGGGTGATTGCCCCCATGGAAGGCACTCCTGCCGAGCAGGCCGGGATCCAACCCCAGGATGAGATTTTGGCGGTGGATCGGGTGCCGGTGGCGGGGCTGAGCCTGGACGAAGTGGCCGAGCGGATGCGGGGGCGCAGCGGCACGCCGGTTACTTTGAAGCTGAGGCGGCAGGATCGCATTTGGGAGGTGGAGCTGGTACGCCAATCGATCACCATCAACCCCGTGCGCACCCGTTTTTTTGAGCTGCCTCAGGGATCGGTGGCCTACATTCGCCTCAGCCAGTTCAACGGCAATGCTGCCGCTCAAGTCCGCCAAGCCATTCGGGCCGCAGAAGCTCAAGGGGTGCGGGGCTACATTCTCGATTTGCGCAACAATCCGGGGGGACTCTTGCAGGCGGCCATTGAGATCGCCCGCTTCTGGATCCCCAAGGGTGACATTGTGCTGGTGACGGATCGCCACGGCATTCAAGACAGCATTCCCGCCACCGGCGAGGTGCTCACAGAGGCGCCGCTGGTGGTCTTGGTAAATCAGGGCAGCGCCAGTGCCAGTGAAGTGTTGGCCGGGGCACTTCAGGATAGTGGGCGAGCCCAACTGGTAGGAACGCGCACCTTTGGCAAGGGTCTGATTCAATCCCTGCTGGAGCTGGCGGATGGCTCGGGGCTGGCGGTGACCACGGCCAAGTACCTCACCCCCAGCGGCCACGACATTCATCGCCAGGGGATCCAGCCCGATGTGGTGGTGGCGGAGGGATCCCTTCCTCTGACGGCGGAAACCTTGGCCGGGCCCGAGGACATCCAGCTCCAGCGAGCCCTGGAGTTGTTGGGGCAGCTCCAAGGGATCCGGGTGGCCAAAAGCCCGTGAGGAAGGGGATCCCACGGTAGAACTCAATCGTTGGCATTCAGGATTTGGATTCCTGGTTGTTTTCGATTCGTTTTAGGATCGAAAGCAGGGTTTCCCGTCCAGCGCTGATCTCTGACTCTGTCCGCTCCCGCCCGCATGAACGCTATCCAGCAATTTCACCACTTTTTCAACTGCTGCATTGGAGCTTGGCGCACAGAGCGCACCTACCATTACCTAGACCGTGGCGAGGTGGAGCGCTCCCGCACCGAGTTCACCATTCGCACCCTCACCCCTGAGCTCAAGCACAAGGTGCTCGCCGACAACAACTACCCCAACCACAACGTGGATGGTTTTCTGGGCTTTCACTTGGCTTTTGAGACGGTTTCCGAAAAGGGTGAGGAGGCCGGGCAAGAGCTGAACATGCTGTTCGTCCCTCGGCAGGAAACCCCCTTGGGGCTGCAGGGAGACTACCTGCGGGATCGGGCCTATGAGGAAGATCGCCCGATGGTGGCGACTTTCCGGTTTGATCCCGGATCCCTGCAACTGGTGATGACCACCACCTACACTCGTGTGGTTGCCGTAGATACCATCACTCTACTGAATCCGCGCCTGCGCCTGCGGCAGATCCTCACCTACCAGCGTCCCCCTCAGGGTCAGCCTTTGCAGGAGCTGTTGCTGGTGGGGTTTGGGGTAGAACAGAAGCTGACGTGACCTACTCCCGCACTCATGCTGATGCATAGAGGACGGGGCTTCCCGGCGGTCTAGCTAACCTGCGGATCCTGAGCATGACGCTTCCCGAAGACTTGAGATTGTCTCAGCACTTGGCCCTGATCCAGTCGAGGTTCGAGCGAGGACAATATCGGCAGGCGCTAGAGCAGGTTAGGCAGGCCCAAAGCCGCTATCCGCAGTCGGGTAAGCTACGGCTCTGGCAGGCCCTGGCCCAAGAGGCCCTTGGCGAAACGCAGGAGGCCATCCTGTTGGTTCAAACCTTGCTGCGCAACCCAGATCCAGAAGTCGCCCAGCAGGCTCGCTATGTCTTGGGCATCTGGCAAGCCCCTCGTCTGCGACGTTCGGCGGAGTGGTTGAGCGAAATTCCCGATCTCAGCCGGCTGGAGGAAACTGATCCCCCAGAGTACCGCTTGGCCTATGGGCGCTCCCAACGCAAAGGCCCTTCCCCAAGATCTGGGGATCCCCTCAGCCGCCGGGCAGCGGATCCCCCGTTGGACACTAAGCCCCTCATCTGGGTGTTGATCGGGATCCTCTCGACCCTGCTGGCCGTGATGGCTTGGCTGCCCTAGAGGCGGGTACAACCGTTCTGGAAGTGAGATCTACAACGATTCTCGTCGCTGCGGGGTTAAGGGGAGATACTGGGAATAGAGGAGACGCTAGGTCTAGCTCAGGGGAGCGGATCTGCGTCCTAGGGATCCCAAAGGCTCCTCGACAATGGGGGCGGAAAGCGGAGGTTTAAAGTGGCTACACAAACATTGGTGATGGATGCAGTGGAGCAGTTGGGCCTGCGGGTCACGCTGGGAGATATTGCATCCAGCACGGGCTTGGCTCTACACGAGGCCAAACAAGAGCTGCTGAATTTGGCCCAAAAGGCGGAGGGGCATCTCCAGGTTTCCCGGCAGGGGGAGATTACCTATGTTTTCCCGCCGGATTTTCGCAGCATTCTCAAGCGCAAGGAGCAGCAGGATCAGCTGGCGGCCCTGCGGCGCAAACTGTGGGGGGGCTTCCTCTATGGGCTGCGCATCTCCTTCGGCATCCTGCTGGTGGTGTCGATTGTCTTGATTGTCCTAGCGTTGATTGCCTTGCAGATGGCCAGTAGCCGCGAGCAGGACAATCGCAGCCGATCGCGGGGGATAGGGTTTTATTACTTCCCCAACCTTTGGATCGGCAACCCCTTCTGGGATCCTTACCCCTACTATGGGAGCTACTCCGGTCGGACGCGCCCCCGCCAGCCGCAAAAATCCGAGCTGAACTTCCTGGAAGCGGTGTACAGCTTCCTCTTTGGGGACGGGGATCCCAATGCCAACCTGGAGGAGGAGCGCTATGCCCTCATTGGCCAACTGATTCGTGCCAATGGGGGGGTGATCGCAGCGGAACAGGTGTTGCCCTACCTGGATGTGGAGCCGGGATCCCCGGCCTTGGAATACGAAGATTACATGCTGCCCATTTTGCTCAAGTTCGACGGCCAGCCGGAGGTCAGCGAGGATGGGGACATTGTCTACCGCTTCCCAGAGCTGCAGGTGGCCGCCTCAGAGCGCAAGCCCAAGGGGATCCCTGAGGTGTTGCAGGAGAAACCTTGGGTGTTCAGCCGGGCCACGCCTGGTCAACTGACCCTGGCAGGAGGCTTGGGAGTTCTCAATTTCTTTCTGGCCGCCATTCTCTATGGGGCACGGGAGGAGGTGGCAGCGGCAGCCGGCAGCAATGCTTTTTTGGCCTTCATCTACCCGTTGATCGGCTTCCTCTTCCTCTACGGCACGCTGTTTTTGGCGGTGCCCGCCGTTCGCTGGCTAGCCTTGCAAATCCGTAACCAGGGAGTGGAGCGCCGCAATCGTGTCCGGCAGCTTTGGCGAGAGCATCTGCAGCATCCCACAGAGGCGCTGCTGCGCAAACTCAACTTTGCCCGCCGCTTCCGCCGTCAAGAAGTTGTGCAAGAGTCGGACACCATTTACTCAACCGACCGGGATTTGATCGAGCAGCGGGACTACCGTCTGGACGATCCGGTGTTCCGCCAGCTTTTGGAATCCAAAGCTCAGCAGGATCGCCCCGAAACCGAACAAGTGCGCCAGCAGCGTCCGCTCTAGAAAGGGCATGGCCTTTGGGCAAACTCCCGGTCTACCGTTTAGGCCGAGACAGATTCGAGTTTCTTGGCCAGCCGGCGAATCCAGCGCTTAGGTTTGCTTGGACTTCTTTCTCCCCAGGAGAACTCACAGCAACCACTCCGAGACCCGCTCCCCCACCTTCTGCAAATCCAGAGGAATGGCCACCGCCTTGCCCATACGAGGTCTCTGACGGGTGGACTCGATCTCCCGGCGCACCGATTCCCACACCCCCCAAGCCTGCAAATGGGCCAGCACTCTCTCCAAGTGGGCCAGATACTCCGCCTCGCTCAAGGGGAAGGAGGGCTGCTCCAGGTAGCGCCACATCACCAGCAGCACCACCTTCTGCTGGATACGGCGCAGCTGCACGTCGTAGGAATAGCCCCACTTCTCGCGCAACAAAGCTTGAAAGTCGGATCCCTTCATCAGACTTGTCTGAGGCTGGCTTGGATCTGGCTCCAACCTTGCCGGGTGGGCCGCTCACCTTGGGAAGAAAGGCTACGGCCTCTTCCAGCGTTGCATTTCTTAACGATATTGGCCAGAGGGGTCGGTTAGGATGATGTCGCTTGTCAACGAACGTTAAAACTTCTCAGGTTTGCATTTGCCATTATGACGGAAGCGGTTAGCAACTTTGAAGCGCCCCCCATGAGCCGGCGGGTTCTTCTCAATGCCCTGCTCAGCGGCTCTGTGGGAGTCGTGGTGGTGGGCGCCCTCTACCCGGTGGTGAAGTACTTTATTCCGCCCTCTGCCGGTGGAGGAGGTGAGGGCCTCATAGCTCAGGACGCCCTCGGCAAGCCCATCAGCGTCAGTGAACTGTTGGCCACCCATGCCGCTACGGATCGGGTGCTGGCCCAAGGTTTGAAGGGGGATCCCACCTACATCGTGATCGACAACGGGGCGGTGGCCAACTACGGCCTCAACGCGGTTTGCACCCACCTTGGCTGCGTGGTGCCCTGGAATGTGGGGGAAAACTTGTTTAAGTGCCCTTGCCACGGATCCCAGTACGCGGCCAATGGCAAGGTGATCCGGGGACCGGCTCCCCGCTCGCTGGAGCTGGTGAGCGCCACTGTGGATGGCGACAACGTCCGCTTCAGCCCTTGGCAAGGCCCCGATTTCCGGGAAACCTAAAGGGCAAGGGATCCCGCTGGCTGTGCCGGCTTTTGCCGAACGATTTGGGGCAAGTCGTCGAGATGGCTGTTCCAAGACTGTGTCCTAAACCTGTGATTGAAATCCATTCTGAGCTGAGAGTTATGAAGCGAATTGGCTTGGTCTTCTGCGCGCTGCTGCTGTTGCTGGGGATGGGGGCACGTCCGGCGGCAGCCTACCCCTACTATGCCCAGATGGCCTACGACAACCCCCGCGAGGCGACTGGAAAAATTGTCTGTGCCAACTGCCACCTGAACGCCATGCCCACTCGCGCCGAGGTGCCGCAGGCCGTCACCCCCGGCCAGGTGTTCACCATCAAAGTTGGGATCCCCTATGACCTGAGCAAACAGCAGGTGCTGTCAGACGGCAGCAAGGGTGGGTTGAACGTGGGTGCGGTGGTGGTCTTGCCGGAGGGCTTCCGCCTGGCCACCGAAGCCGAAATGACCGAGGAACAGCGGCAGGAAACCGCCGAGACCTACATCACCCCCTACAGCGACGCGAAGCCCAATATCCTCTTGGTCGGGCCTTTGCCGGGCGAGCAGCATCAAGAAATCGTCTTCCCGGTGGTGGCCCCTGACCCGAAAGAGGATCCCTCGGTGGCCTTCATGAAGTATCGCGTTTACATCGGGGCCAACCGAGGTCGCGGTCAGCTTAACCCCGACGGCAGCCTCAGCAACAACAACGTTTTCCGCGCTCCGGCCACCGGGCGTCTAGTCAACATCGCCACCCTCAACTCCGATATCAGCGATCTGCCGGCTGAATTGGCCAGCCTGGTGCCCCCGGAATACGAGCTGCCGGGCACGAGAGTTCTCAGCTTCGAGACCGAAAGTGGGATCCAAAACCTGGTGGTGCCGCCTGGGCCGGAACTGGTGGTTGCTGTTGGAGACAGCGTCAAAGAAGGGGATCCCGTCACCAACAATCCCAATGTGGGCGGCTTTGGCCAGGTGGAGCGGGATCTGGTGCTGCAAAGCCCGGATCGGGTGAAATGGCTGGTGGCCTTCCTGGCAGCCATTACCATTACCCAGGTGCTGTTGGTGCTGAAGAAAAAGCAGGTGGAGCTCATTCAAGCCGCCGAAATCCTCGGCTAGCTCAAGCTCTTTCCTGGCCTGCACCTCGGAGGTATCCGAGGTGTTTTTTGTTCGGTAGGGTTCTAAGGTAGCCTCAGCTCTCCTCTGATCACCTGCACAGCCTGCCCGGCAATCTCCACGCGAGAGCCGAGATCGCGACACCAGAGCTCCCCGCCGCGGCTGGATAGCTGGTGGGCCTGTAACTCAGAGCGACCCAGGCGTTTGGCCCAATAGGGCATCAAAAGACACTGGGCGGATCCCGTCACTGGATCTTCCGGGATCCCCAGCCGAGGAGCGAAAACGCGGCAGACGAAATCCGGCCCATCCTCTAGATCCGCCCCAGAGGCTGTGACGATCAACCCCGGAACGGGGAGCGCTTGAACCTGAACCAGATCCGGCTGCACCTGCTGCACTTGTTCCGCCGAAGCCAGCACCGCTACCCCCATGTCCCCCCGGTATAGCTCCACGGGTGGGATCCCTAAAGCTGCTGCTACTTGCTCTTTGGCTTCTGGCCAAGGTTCCGGACTGCGAGCAGGAAAATCCATGGCCAGGCGATCCCCCTGCCGCCGCACCTGCAACAGGCCACTGCGGGTGGAAAAGGCTACCCTCTCCGCCTCAGGATGCACCTCGGTGAACAGCACATGGGCACCAGCCAAGGTGGCGTGGCCACAGAGATCCACCTCCGTCGTCGGCGTAAACCAGCGCAGCCCATAGTGGGGAACCTCGCCCTGGGATCCCTGGGGAAGTAAAAAAGCCGTCTCCGACAAATTGTTCTCTGCGGCAATGGCCTGCATCAGCGCCTGCGGCAGCTCCTGAGGCAGCAAACACACCGCCGCGGGGTTACCTGCAAAAGGCACTGCCGTAAACGCATCCACCTGAAACAACGGGATCCACACCTTCTCAACCAAGCCCAACTCAGGTCATGATCCCACAGCAGACCCCAAAGTAGGGGGATCCGCACCCCGACCGCACCTGCCAAAAGCGGGATCCCGCTGACAAAGGCTATTGTCAGGCCAGAAAGTTGGCTGATAAACTAGCACTCGTAAGTCGAGAGTGCTAAGTCGCTTCCCCTCGGGAAGCGGAATTAATGGAAATTCGTTAGGATCACGGAGGACATTCGTCATGGCTGCAGTGGCTCTTAACGTCTCTACCCTGAAGCCGCTGGGCGACCGCGTGCTGGTCAAAATCGCTCAGCAGGACGAGAAAACCGCAGGTGGGATCTTCTTGCCGGACACTGCCAAGGAAAAGCCCCAGGTGGGGGAAGTGGTTGCTGTTGGCCCTGGCAAGCGCAACGACGAGGGCAAGCTGATCCCGATGGAACTGAAAGCCGGCGACAAAGTGCTCTACTCCAAGTATGCCGGAACCGAAGTCAAGCTGGGCAGCGATGAATATGTGCTGTTGGCCGAGCGGGACATTCTCGCCATTGTTCAGTAATGGTCAGTGATTCAGCAGCAGTTCAACGAACGATTGAATCCTTGAGACTCTGTTTCACCCTTACCTGCATTTGCATCGGAGAGGTTGACTATGGCCAAATCAATCATCTTCAGTGAAGAAGCCCGCCGCGCTCTAGAGCACGGCATGGATATTTTGGCAGAAGCCGTAGCCGTTACCCTGGGTCCCAAAGGGCGCAACGTCGTGCTGGAGAAGAAGTTTGGCGCCCCCCAAATCATCAACGACGGGGTAACCATTGCCAAAGAAATCGAGCTGGAAGACCACATTGAGAACACAGGCGTTTCCTTGATCCGGCAGGCGGCTTCCAAGACCAATGACACGGCTGGGGATGGCACCACCACGGCCACGGTCTTGGCTCACGCCATGGTGAAAGAAGGTCTGAAAAACGTGGCTGCCGGCGCCAACCCGATTGCCCTAAAGCGGGGGATCGACAAGGCGGTGAAGTTTTTGGTAGACAAAATCGCCGAACATGCCCGCCCGGTCGAAGATTCCAAAGCCATTGCCCAGGTGGCGGCCATTTCCGCCGGTAACGATGAAGAAGTGGGCCGTATGATTGCCGAGGCCATGGACAAAGTGGGCCGCGAGGGGGTGATCTCCCTGGAAGAAGGCAAGTCCATGACCACCGAGCTGGAAGTGACGGAAGGGATGCGCTTCGACAAGGGCTACATCTCCCCTTACTTCGTCACCGACACCGAGCGGATGGAGGCGGTTCTGGAAAACCCCTACATCCTCATCACCGACAAGAAGATCACCCTGGTTCAAGACCTGGTACCGGTTTTGGAGCAAGTGGCTCGCGCCGGTCGTCCCCTGCTGATCATCGCCGAAGACATCGAGAAAGAAGCGCTGGCTACCCTGGTGGTGAACAAGCTGCGGGGTGTGCTGAGCGTGGTGGCGGTAAAAGCCCCTGGCTTCGGGGATCGCCGCAAGGCTATGTTGGAAGACATTGCCATCCTGACCGGTGGTGAGGTAATCAGCGAAGAGCGCGGCCTGAAGCTGGAGAACGCTCGCCTCGATTCCTTCGGCACTGCCCGTCGCGTCACGGTAACCAAAGACAATACCACCATCGTGGCGGAAGGCAACGAAGCGGCCGTGAAAGCTCGTTGCGAGCAAATTCGCCGTCAAATTGAGGAAACCGACTCCACCTACGACAAAGAAAAACTGCAAGAGCGCCTGGCCAAGCTCTCCGGCGGTGTGGCAGTGATCAAAGTGGGCGCGGCCACTGAAACCGAGATGAAAGACCGCAAGTTGCGCCTGGAAGATGCCATCAACGCCACCAAAGCGGCGGTAGAAGAAGGGATCGTTCCCGGCGGCGGTACCACCTTGGCACACCTGATCCCAGTGGTAACCGAGTGGGCGCAAGCCAACCTGTCCGGCGATGAACTGGTGGGGGCCAACCTGGTCGCCCGCGCTCTGGGTGCTCCGCTGCGCCGCATTGCTGAGAACGCCGGCCAAAACGGCTCCATTGTGCTGGAGCGGGTGAAAGACAAGCCCTTCAACACCGGCTACGATGCCCAGAACGACGCCTTCGTGGATATGTTCGAAGCGGGCATTGTAGACCCGGCCAAGGTTACCCGTTCCGCCCTGCAAAACGCCGCTTCCATTGCGGGGATGGTGCTGACCACCGAAGCAATCGTGGTGGACAAGCCCGAGCCCAAAACCAACACGCCGGCAAGCAGCGGCAGCGGCATGAGTGACTACGACTACTGATCTGTTGATTGCCACAGGGAGGCGGATCCCTTAGGCTCACCGAAGAGTTTGGGGGCACTCCGCTTCCGGGCTGAGCATCTTGGATGAATCTCTGGGGATCCCCTGGTAGGATCCCTTTTCTTGTGGATTTTCATCAAGACGCAGGCAATCCGGCGGGATCATTCCCAACGACCGTGAGACAGCAGCGAAACTGTTTGTGATGCTGATCCCTAACCCCTTTTCTCAGAGGGAGAGGGTCTGGGGGTGAGGGCGCTAGAGCCATGCAATCGGGAACTGCCTCAAACTGGTTTTTTGATAACGACTCTGATTCTGTCCAACTTGAAGAGAAGGGGAAGGCGGTGTGGCTCAGTTGATCTGCATTGGCCTGGATCTGGCCTGGTCAACCCGCAACCCTTCCGGTCTGGCCACGCTGCGAGTCCAGTTCGGGGATCCCGGCAGGCAGAACTTGACAGGCCATCTGGTCGATAGCCGCATTCTCCAAACGGATGAGGAGATCCTGGACTATATTCAAGCTCAGGCGGGCGAAGATCCCTGCTTGGTGGCGGTGGATGCCCCCCTGCGCGTCCCCAACCTCAGCGGACAGCGACGGGCCGAGGCCGAACTGAACCGGGTGTTTCGCGCCTACGCAGCCGGGGCCCACCCGGCCAACCGCCGGTTACTGGCAAAGAACGGCCAAGTGAGAGGAGAAGCCCTGGTGCAGGCTCTCTCGCGCTATGGTTTTGGGGAGCAGGCCAACATCGAGCGAGGAAAGCTTACCCGCCAAGTGACCGAGGTCTTCCCCCACAGCGCCTTGGTCAGTCTCTTCGGCCTCAGCCGCACCCTGAAATACAAGGCTCGCCCCCGACGCACCTGGCCAGAACGGCAACAAGCCTGGCGGCTTTACCAGCATCATCTGCACTCTCTAGCCGCCGCTGACCCAGCTCTCCGGGGCCACGAAGCGTTGCTCCAAGTGGAGGTGGGATCCCTCAAGAGCCGTCGGCTCAAAAACTACGAAGATCAAGTGGATGCCTTGATGTGTGCTTACATCGCCCTCTACGGGTTCCGCTGGGGATCCGAGCGCTGCCGCAGTTTCGGCAACCTGCAAGAAGGGCACATTTTCACGCCCTTGCCCCCTCGAACCTCTGAGGCTGATTGAGACCCGCTCCGGGATCGCAGCCAAGAGAACAAGACTCTCGCTGGCCTTGGATCCCCCCTTGGCGGCATGATAAGAACAAGGATCCGCAGAACAGGGGAACAATGGACGTGCAACTGGGCCGCAATCGGCAGGCGAGACGAGCTTATGGGCTGGATGAGATCGCTCTGGCTCCGGGCAGGCGAACGCTGGATCCCAGCCTGGTGGACACCCACTTCACTCTGGGAGGGATCCAACGGCAAATCCCCATCATCGCCAGCGCTATGGACGGCGTGGTGGATGTGCGAATGGCCATTTTGCTCTCGGAGCTGGGGGCCTTCGGGGTGCTGAACCTGGATGGGATCCAAACCCGCTATGCTGATCCCGATGAGGTTTTGGCTCAGATCGCGTCGGTGGGCAAAGACGAGTTTGTGCCTCTGATGCAGCGCCTCTACAGCGAACCTGTAAAGCCGGATCTGATTCAAGAGCGCATCCGCCAAATCAAGGCCGGTGGCGCCATTGCAGCAGCCAGCAGTGTGCCCGCCCACGCCGCCCAATACGGCCCCCTGGTGGCTGAAGCCGGGGGGGATCTGTTTTTCGTTCAGGCCACGGTGGTTTCCGTTCACCACAAGGTTCCCGAAGGCATGGAACTGCTGGATCTGGCCCAATTTTGCCGGTCGATGCCCATTCCTGTTGTGGTGGGCAACTGCGTTACCTACGATGTCGCTCTGGAGCTGATGCAGGCCGGAGCTGCCGGTGTCTTGGTGGGGATCGGCCCTGGCGCTGCCTGTACTTCCCGAGGCGTGTTGGGGGTGGGAGTGCCGCAGGCTACGGCCATCGCCGACTGTGCCGCTGCACGGGAGCAGTTTTTGGCGGAAACCGGCGCCTACGTTCCCATCATTGCCGATGGGGGATTGGTGACCGGTGGCGACATTTGCAAGGCCATCGCTTGTGGAGCCGATGCAGTGATGATCGGATCCCCCTTGGCCCGCGCCCATGAAGCCCCCGGTCGCGGCTTTCACTGGGGCATGGCCACCCCCAGCCCCATCTTGCCCCGCGGCACCCGCATCCGCGTGGGATCCACCGGCACCTTGGAAGAAATCTTGCGCGGCCCCGCCCGCCTGGACGACGGTACCCACAACCTCTTGGGCGCCCTGCGCACCAGCATGGCCACCTTGGGGGCTGCCAATCTTCGAGAAATGCAGCAGGTGGAGATCTGCATTGCCCCTTCCCTGCTCACAGAGGGGAAGGTGTACCAGAAGGCGCAAAGCCTGGGCATGGGGAAATAGTCCCTTGGGAATGCTAAACTCGGTGGACTGGGATCCCTCGGGGGCGGTTAGCTCAGCGGTAGAGCGCCTGCCTTACAAGCAGGATGTCACTGGTTCGAGTCCGGTACCGCCCATCCCCACCGGAGCTTGCAGCTTGAGAGCTCTGTCTCAGTTTGAGATACACCCGCTAGCCAGAGCCGGATCCCTGAGGTAGAGTAGTGGATATCGAGCCTCGATCATCTACCGCAGTTGGGTCTCGCATTGAGTCTCGCGCAGAAAGTGTGTAAAGTGGTAGACGATGTGGACTTCGGCTGTGTCATGTCTTCCCAGAGTCCGCGATTGCCAGGCTCGTTGTTGAGGTAGGCAGTTTGTCGCTTCTATGAGGACATCCCTACAGCCAAAAAGGTGTGAGGAAAAGAACAAGGAGAGAAACATGCCCGCGAAACACGCGAACTACTGGAAAACGCTGCTGGCTGGCACCCTGGGCGCAGCGGCGGTCTTGACCCCTGGAGTGGCTTATGCCCAAGCTACAGGGCCTGTCACCTCCATCTCTGAACTTTCGGATGTGCAGCCCACCGACTGGGCTTTCCAAGCGCTGCAATCCCTGGTAGAGCGCTACGGCTGTATTGCCGGCTACCCCGACCGCACCTTCCGCGGCAACCGGGCCATGACCCGCTTTGAGTTTGCCGCTGGCATGAACGCCTGCTTGGATCGCATCAACGAGTTGATTGCAGCTGGTCTGGCCGATAAAGTCTCCAAGGAAGACTTGGCCACGCTGCAGCGCTTGCAAGAAGAATTTGCTGCCGAGCTGGCGGCCCTGCGTGGACGGATGGATGCGGCAGAGGCTGAGATTAACGATCTGAAAGGGAAGATCTTCAACCCAGTTACCAAGCTTAACGCTCAGGTCATTACCGCAATTCTTGGTAGCGCTCTTACAGAAGACCGGGTCGTACAAGGAAGAGTGGTAGCCGAGCAAAATCAGGCAAACATGACTCTTCCCTATCGGGTACGCCTGAACTTCGATGCCTCCTTTGTTGGCCGGGATCGCTTGCGTATCCGCCTACAAGCTCGCGATGCGGTTACTACCTTCTTTGAGGGTGACCCAGGCGTTGGCTTCCAGGGGGGTGCGGGTGGTACCTTCACCCTTGCCCAGCTGGTTTATCAATTCCCTGCTTTCGACCGCGCTGCTACTATCTACACGGGCATTACGGGTACGGGAGTGTCGAGCGTTCTGCAGTACAGCACGCCCTTTGATGCCCTGTCGGACTTTGCCGATGCTCCCAACTCTACGGCAGATGTGCCCAGCGGAACCCTATTTGGTTTTCGCTACCGTTTGAGCGACCAGTTTCGTTTAGCCTACGCCTACAGCACCAGAAGAGGGCAAGCCTTGGGGAGAGGCTTTGGCGACAGTGGCTTGACAGGTGATGATAGCGCCCACGTCGTTGAGCTGGGCTTCTTGCCGACAAAGGGTCTGGAGTTCTACCTCCAATTTGCTTCCACCTACCTGCAGCAGGCGAACGACGGCCCCACCTTCCTGGCCACGGGTAAAAGTCTCTTCCGTGGACCGGTAAGAAGAACTCGGGTAGATGTCTCTGCACGGGTGAATGCTTTTACGTTCGCAGCCAACTGGGAGATCAGCCCTCGCATTACCTTGTCTGGCTGGTTTACGGCTGGCAATGTGGATTACAACCTGCCCAATGTGGTACCGGCTGGTACTGTGGATCCGGGTGAGGAAGACTTTAATGGTTTCCTCTTTGGCTTTGTTTTCCCTGACCTCTTTGTGGAGGGTGCCAAAGGCGGGATTGTATTTGGGCAGCCAATCGTGACCACAGACAACGACGGAGTGTGGGATACTCGCCCCTTCGTTGTGGATATTTACTACAGCTTCCCGGTGAACGAGTACATCACCCTGACGCCTGCTGCTTACTTTGTGAGCAATCCTAATGGGGGCAGACCTGGAGACAACGACCCGACAATTGGCGTGGGTGCTCTGCGAGCTGTGTTTACTTTCTAGTTCCTAGCTCCTCACGCTTACAGCCAAATTGCCAGGCAGGGATCCACTACGGTGGATCCCTTCATTGAATAAGAATAATCAACTCCTCTGTGGGGATAAGGATGCTGGCATTGAAGAGCTTGAGGTTGAGCTTAAGACGAGGCCATGGGCTACAAAAAGCGCACTGCGTGAGATCTGCCCAGGTCTTTGCCACAGGCTCGGTGTAGGTGTGAGAATGGCGGGAACAGATACCCATGTCTTGGCCACAGATGTGGGGACACCGCATTAACTGTAGGGCAGACCGGACAGCAAGAGGATGTGGACTTCGGCTGTATCATAATCTCCACATCATGTCTTCACCGAAGTCCGCAGTTGCCAGACTTGTTCTTGAGTTAGGCAATTGGTTACCTCTAGAAGACATCCCTACAGCCAAAAAGGTGTGAGGAAAAGAACAAGGAGAGAAACATGCCCGCGAAACACGCGAACTACTGGAAAACGCTGCTGGCCGGCACTCTGGGTGCAGCAGCGATCCTGACCCCTGGAGTGGCTTATGCCCAAGCTACCGGGCCGGTCACCTCCATCTCTGAGCTTTCGGATGTGCAGCCCACCGACTGGGCCTTCCAAGCCCTGCAATCCTTGGTGGAGCGCTACGGTTGTATTGCCGGCTACCCTGACCGCACCTTCCGCGGCAACCGGGCTATGACTCGCTTTGAGTTTGCCGCCGGTATGAACGCCTGCTTGGATCGCATCAATGAGTTGATTGCAGCCGGTTTGGCCGACAAAGTCTCCAAGGAAGACTTGGCCACTCTGCAGCGCTTGCAAGAGGAATTTGCTGCTGAGCTGGCAGCCCTGCGCGGGCGGGTGGATGCCCTGGAAGCCGATGTTACTGATTTGAAAGGGAAGGTCTTCAACCCGGTTACCAAGTTGAATGCCCAAGTCATCGCCGCTGTTGTAGGCAGCGCTCTCACGGAAGACAGAGTTGTTGATGGGAAGGTAGTAGCAGAGCAAAACCAAGCCAACATGACTCTTCCCTATCGGGTACGCTTGAACTTCGATGCTTCTTTTGTGGGTCGCGATCGCCTGCGCATTCGTCTCCAAGCTCGCGATGCTGTGACTGAGTTCTTTGATGGGGATCCCGGCCTTGAGTTTGGCGGCCGTGGCGGCGGCACTTTCACCCTGGCCAAGCTGATCTACCAATTCCCAGCTTTCAACCGAGCAGCTACCATCTACACGGGTATCGTTGGCTCAGGTGTGTTCGATGTATTCAACTACAGCACACCCTTCGAAGCTCTCTCCGACTTTGCTGATGCTCCCAACTCCACGGCGGACGTGCCAGGTGGAGCTCTGTTTGGCTTCCGCTACCGACTCTCGGATCAACTACGCTTGGCCTACAGCTACAGCACCAGGAACGCTCAAGCCTTGGGCAACGGCTTCGGCGACAGCGGTATAACCGGTAGCGACAGTGCCCACGCGGTGGAGCTGGGCTTCCTGCCGAACGAAAACCTGGAGATCTACCTGCAGTTTGCCAGTACCTATCTGCAGAAGGCAAACGATGGCCCTGAGTTCTTGGCCAACGGTACAGCCCTTTTCCGTGGCCCTCTGCGGAGGACGAGGGTAGATGTTTCTGCCCGTGTCAATGCTTTCTCGGTGGCAGCCAACTGGGAGCTTAGCCCTCGAATTACCGTATCCGGCTGGTTTACTGCTGGCAATGTGGATTACAACTTGCCCAACGTGGTACCGGCTGGCACCATTGATCCGGGTGATGAAGATTTCAACGGGTTCCTGTTTGGCTTTGCTTTCCCGGATCTCTTCATTGAGGGTGCTCAGGGCGGTGTGGTGTTTGGCCAACCGATTGTCAGCACCGAGGAGGGAGTTTTTGACAGCCGTCCTTTCATCGTGGATGTTTACTACAGCTTCCCGGTGAACGAGTACCTCACCCTTACCCCGGCAGCCTACTTTGTGAGCAATCCCAATGGTGGGCCTAGCAAGTCTGGGGATACCGATCCAACCATCGGCGTGGGTGTCTTGCGGGCTGTGTTTGCTTTCTAGTTCCCAGAGTCCTTACGCTGACATTCAAGTCGTTAAGTTAAGTAGGGATCCACTGCAGTGGATCCCTTTTTTGATTCAAACCTTACTTTATGGTCATTTCGACTCAGACTAGGTTGTGTTGATCTTTCATTTGAGCCAAAAGAGAGCACTGACGAGATAGAGAAAACTCAAGAAGTTCCTGGCC